>JBNMJA010000001.1:0-58729 GCA_050873585.1 Bacillota bacterium
AAATTAGGGTTGCCATTCAAGGGGTGCTTTCGCATTATTCATCTGTTTGGACGCTTTATTCGTTTCATATAGCGAATAACTGTGTCAGAGCCGCCCGCTTGTCAACTCATTTACGCTTACTAAATTGGGGTTGCCAATCGGGCGGCTCTTTCTTGTTCTTCATCTATTTGAGATCTTATTCAAGAACGATAGTTTGTTTTTCATCCAAATATCGCGACCGTTTTACGGTTGTTGAACGAATACCGAAGCCAAAGACATTGCAACTCATTTACGCTTAGTAAATTGGGGTTGCCATTCAAGGGGTGCTTTCGCATTATTCATCTATTTGAGACCTTATTCTAAACTAGTTCGTTGAATAACTGATAATTGTATGATGTGACATTAATGTTGTTTTAGGGGTCTTGTTAAGAGTTAATAAGTATGATAATATAGTCTTGAGTAGGACGGATGACTATATGAGGATTACAAAAAAATACTATAATAAGCGAAGGCACAAGTTTTATATTGAAAGAACTTGCAATGATGGACATGTTTTGACAAATGAGTATGATTCATTTGTTAATTTTTATAAGGGCGCAAAAGGAGATTTGTGTTTTGCCGATTTACTTGATTATGACTTTGCAGATGTTAATTTATCCCGATACAATTTTTCAGGTGCAAAACTATCATCGGAAATTAGACAAAAACTTAATATCTATGATAATGATTTGCATATTCAGTTAGGACAAAATGTGCGTGACGAGAAAACATTGTGTGTAAGGGAAATCCCACCAAAAAATAAATTCTTATGTGAACATAATAAGGCTATTTATAATGATAAAAATTTGTGTGTTTGTTATATCAGTGACCTGCATTTGGATGTGAAAATATTGAATAAGTATCCTGATGCTGTGAATACGGACGAGATTTATAGATATTTGCAAAAGAAAGTGTTGGCATTAAAGAACACTATTCCCCAAAATAGCAATTTGCAATATTGGAATAATATTAATTGTAGGAGAGTAAAGATAATCATAATAGGGGATGTCTCTTGTAATTTCGAAGTGTTCAAAACATTTTTTACTGTTTATAGAGAACATATAAACAATCAAACATTTTTTATACTCGGAAATCACGAGTTGTGGGATAAGAAATTAATAGACGAATGTGGGACGTTAGAAAAAATAGTTGACAAATATCGCTCATTTTTGGCGAGCAAAGATATCATGCTTCTTGAAAATCAATTGTATCTATCTGATTGCGACCCACACGTTTTATCTAATGAAGAAATTGTTTCTATGGACGATCAATCATTAGCATGTATTATAAATCGCAATAGATTTGTAGTATTTGGAGGTATTGGCTTTTCCGGATGGAATAATACATTTAATTGGAATAATGGTATATATAGATCCGCACCATTGGATAGGAATGAAGAAATTGAGTTGTCAAAAAGGGTTGATTATATTTATCGCAAATTATCAAAAGTAGCGGAAGATTATAGCATTATTTGGGCAACGCATATGCCAAAAGAAGATTATACCAGTGCACCATATAATAAGAAATGGGTGTATTTATCGGGGCATACGCACAAAAACATTTTTGAAGATAGCGATAGCAAACGCATTTATGCCGACAATCAAGTTGGATACAAAAGATTGTCTTTTGGCTTTAAGCAATTTTGGATATCGCCTTTTGAAGATATGTTCGAAAGCAAAAAAGATGGTATATATGAAATAACAGCAGAACAATATCGCTATTTTTATCGTGCAATAGAGAAATCCATTGATTTTTACAGATCGTATTACAAGATATATATGATTAAAAAATCAGGAATGTATTGCTTTTTAATGCAAAAAAAAGAATGTGGTGATATTAAGATTCTTGCAGGTGGAAATGTAAGGAACACGGGGCGAATGGATGTAAAATACTTTTATGACAATTTAGAAAATTACACAATGTCATTAAATAAATATTTGAAAAAGTATACTGAATACCAAAAGGAAATAGCGCAATGGGTCTGTGATTTTGGAGGTGACGGAACAATTCATGGGTGTATAGTTGATATTGATTTTAATAATCATATATATGTTAATCCTATTGATGCAAAGATTACACCATATTGGGCAAGGAATATTTCATACAAATTTGTTTATAAAAATGTCGCAAGTCTTTTGGCTTATCATAGGCGAGATTTATATGACAAGTTATTGCAAGGCAATGTTAGTGCAGAAAACAGTTTAGTTAAGATTGATGACCAAATTGAGTTTGACGATGACTTCGTTTCGGATACAAGCATATACAGATTGTCAAAAGTAGTTTATAATTTACAGTTTGCAGCAAGAGATAATATCGTAAGAGTGTGGTTCGATGATTTGCTCAATGCACCTTCAGAACAGAATGGGAAAGCAATAATAGAACAATTAGCGCAATTGCCAGAATACAATGTGGATAATATAGAGCAGTGAGTCTAAATGTGGGTATTATCTCTAGTTTGTATAAGCAATTTACTCGTTCATTATCAAAAAATAGTCTGTAAGTCTTTCGGGGGTGTCGGCGAAGGCGGTGGAGTCCCAATATTCGACCAAAAGCACGAAATTTTCGATTATTGAATTGATTTTCAGAGATTTTGGAAGATCTTTGCCGATTACGAAATTGTTTTCAACGCAGGCGGTTGCAAATTCGGCAAGTTCGCCACGCAGATAGTTGAGAAAAGTGTCCTTGCTTTGCGAGAGCAAAATTGCGTGGACGAGTGCTTTTTCGTCGTGCAAGTGATAGAAGATGTGCGTTATGAAGTGCTTGTAATCGAATATCGACGATTTTGAAAAATCGTGGCTTTGCTCTTCTTCCACGGAGTGTGAAAAGACGTGACCGAATATCGTCGTGCAAATGGATTTGAGCAAATCCTCTTTGGTTTTGTAGTGGGCGTAAAACGTGCTGCGTGCCACGCCGCTTTTGTCCAAAACGTCTTGGATTCGTACGTCGGAATACTCTTTTTCAAGCAAAACTTCGGCAAATGCGTTGTAAATTTTCTCTGTCGTTGCGTTTATCTTTTTGTGCATAATTCACCTCTTTGTCAAATTATATCAAACACGGTGTTCGCTCGTCAATACATTGTGTACCGATTTTTGCAAAAAACAAAACATTATGTTCTATTTTGTTTGATTTTTCCATTTTTAACCGTACAATTATTGGCTGAATAACTTGATTCCGATATGTGTGAATGGTATAATTTCAGTATGAAAAAAAGCGTGATTCAAGTCAATAATCTATGCGTATACGCGCAGTTTTTGCACTCGTGCGAGAAAATTGTCGGCGGAGTGTCTTTTTGCGTTTGTGAAGGCGAAAGACTTGCAATCGTTGGAGAATCGGGCAGCGGAAAGTCAATGATTCTGTCGTCGCTCACCTCGTCGCTTGCAGAAAATTGTTATGCGACGGGAGAAGTGATTTTCGACGGATTGAATTTGCTTGAGAACCGCAAAAAAGCAAAAGATTTTCTCGGAAGAAAAATTGCCCTCGTGCCGCAGGGCGGAGCGGAATCTCTCAATCCGTCGCTAAAAATAAAGACGCAAATTTACGAGGCGTTTTCTCGCGCGGGAAAGAAGTTGAATCGCGAAGAAAAAAAAGCGTATTCGATATATAATCTTGCAAAAGTCGGCATAACGAACGGTGAAGAATTGCTTGAAAAATATCCGTTTGAAATCAGCGGCGGAGAGGCGCAAAGGGTGGTACTTGCCATTGCGCTTTGTTGCGAGCCAACGCTTATCGTTGCCGACGAGGCGACGAGAGGAATCGACGCGCAAACGAGCCAGGCGTTTTGGAAGTGTATAGACGAGGCGTCATCGTTGATTGTCGTAACTCACGATATAAACGTCGCAAAAAAATGTGACTTCGTGCTCGTGCTCAAAGACGGAGAAGTGCAAGAATACGGCAGTGCCGAAACCGTTCTTGAAAATCCGCAAAGCGAATACACGAAACAACTGATATCGGCGTGCGAGGTGCAAGATGCTTGAGATAAATGACGTGTCAAAAACTTTCGCCGTCGGCGATAAAAAATCAAAATCATGCGTTTATCCGCTAAAAAACGTGTCTTTAACAATCGATAACGGCAAAAAGATTGGCTTGGTGGGCAAAAGCGGACAGGGCAAAAGCACTCTTGCGAATATCGTTTGCGGCGTAATTTCTCCTGATTCGGGACAAGTGGTTCTTGACGGGGAAGCGCTGTTTGACGACAAAAACAGGTACGACAAAAAGGCGGGCGTCAAAGTTCAACTCATTCCGCAGAAACCGTTGCTTGCGCTCGATCCCACGCAACGCGTCGGGAGTGCGATAAAGGAAGCGTTGGTGTTTGCAAAGGCTGCAAAACGAGGCAGGGACGCACGGGATAAGGCAGTGAATCTTTTTGAGGTCGTGGGGCTCGAAGACGCGCTTTCGTCAAGACTTCCTTCTCAGCTCAGCGGAGGACAGGCGCAGAGAGTCGTGATAGCGCGTGCGCTTGCCGTCAATCCGCAAATTCTAGTTTGCGACGAGTGTACGTCTATGCTTGACGCAACCACCGAAAACAACGTGATTGAATTGTTGGATTCGCTTGTGAAAAACAGGGGCATATCGCTGTTGTTTATCTCCCACGCCGAGAAGCGAGTTGCGGATTTTTGCGACGAAATCTATCGTCTCGACGACGGGATTCTCGAACGAATAAAATAAAAACGGAATTTTGACGTGAATATGAAAACGAAACGTAAAAACGGAGTTTTGATTCTTGTTGCAATTATGTTTGTCGTCGTTGCGACGGCAACGCTTTTTGCGTGCAATCCGAAGGACGACGGTAGAAAAAACGTTCTAGTCGTAGGAACGACGCTCGAAATAGATTCGCTCAACAGGTTGGACGTGTCGGGCGGTGCGCCCGGATATAATTTCGACAAAATCGCGTCGACGGTATCTCAAGTTTCGGCAGTAAGCAAAATCGACGGTCGGTACGTCGGGGTGGATTGCGATTATGCGGTTTCAGAGGACGGCAAAGAGGTCACGCTCACGCAAAAAAACGGATTTAAGTGGCACGATGGCAACAACGTGACGATTGACGACGTGGAATTTTCGCTGTCATCGCTTGCCGAAGATTGCCAAAGCATAAAAAAGAGAGGCAACTCGCTCGTGTTTGCGCTGTCCGTGCCTTCGGACACCTTCCTTGAAAAAGCGGCGAGCGTTACGATAATGCCAAAGCATATTTTCGATGGAAAAACCAAGGACGAGGTGACCGACGAACAATCCGTCGTCGGCGCAGGTCCTTTCAAATTCGTCAAATTCGACAAACCGTCGGGAACGGTCACGTTTGAGAAATTTGCCGATTATCCGTATGCAAGCGATATCGAATTCGAAAAAGTGATATTCAAAAAATACAACTCGCAACAGGTGTTGGCATTGGCTTTGAAGAGTGGAGAAGTCGATTTGATTTACAACTATTCAAAAGGACTTACGAGCGAAGAGATTGCGGCACTCGGCGCGGCAAAAGACGTCCGCGTTATTTCGCAATCCACTAAAGCGGTGCCTAAGGTGTTGTTTTTCAACAACCAAAAAATGACGAACGTCAACGTTAAACGCGCAATTGCGCTGTCTATCGACTTTGACAAAATCCGCTCGACGTTTGCCTCCGCATCGGCGTCGCCGGCTAGGGAAGGTTTCGTCGGAGAGGGGATTTTCGGGTACAAGGAAACGCCCGTGTGGAAGCGTGACCTTCAAAAAGCAAAAGAGTTGCTTGAAAAGGAAGGTTATTCGGCTTCGAATAAATTTTATTTCGAACTCCTCGTTCACTCGGGTACGGACGACGCGCAATACGCTCTTTTGCTCAAAACGCAGATAGAGGAAAACGGCATCGTGAGAGTCAATCTCGTTGAAAAGGGTAGCGATTGGCAACAGTATTATCAGGCAGGCAACCATATGGCAAGCCTTTGCAAAATCACCGCAAAAGGATACGATTTCGACGCAGGGTATGCGACGAGATACACGCTTGCTCAAAATACGAGTTTACTCGAAATTAAAAACCCCGTCGCGCACGGACAAATGATCGTCGAGGACGAGAGCGGCAATCTTACCGAATACGGAAAAATCATTTACGCAATGAAAGACGCCTCGACGACAGCCGCTCTTGAAAAGGCAGTCGGAGAATATCAGGACTATATTGCCGCAAACGTTTTGTGCGTGCCGCTCTTTTACGACGGTGTGAGTTACGGTGTAAACGCAAATCTTGACGGATTCAGCATGGACGGCACTTACGGGATCCTGAACGTGGTGACTTTCAGAACGCTGAAAAGAAACCGATAGAAAACAGAAAAAATGGCACAAAAGCGAGTTTATAAAACATAAACGGTTAGATAAAACCCGTTTTTGCGCGGAAATACGACATGGCAAAAAGGATATGCAAAAGCTTAATCTTCTCTTTGGTTGCGCTTGCGACGATATTCGTCGTCAATTTCTTTCTACCAAGACTTATGCCCGGCGACCCGCTTGCGAATCTCATAGGCGCAGACGAAGCGACGCTGACGCAAACCGAATACGAGGCACTGTATCACGCCACGGGACTTGATTTGCCGCTCGGAAAACAGTTTGCGAATTACGTTGTCGATTTGTTCGAGGGGGAGTGGGGGTATTCCTATCATCAAGGGGCCGACGTCGGCGCGATTCTGCTTGAAAAGATACCTCGCACGTTGCAGATAACGTTGCCTGCGTGGGTTTTGTCCGCGTTGGTTGCATTGTGGTTGGGGCTTGCGACAGGCAATAAAAAATCGAGCTTGTTTGACGTGGGATTGAGCGGAACGATGATGTTTATCGACGCAATCCCGACCTTTCTGCTTGCCATAGTGTTTCTCGTGCTGTTTGCGTTCGAGTGGAAAATTCTGCCTTCGGGCGGACTGAACTCGGCGTTTGCGCAAAACGTTTTTGCGGATAGATTGCAACACTTGGTTATGCCCGTGGCAACGCTTGCGATTGCATCGACCCCGAAAAAGTATTTGCTCGTGCGCAATCAGTGCGCAAGCATACGCGACGCGCAGTATATGTCATACGCGCGTGCAAAAGGAATATCGGGAGAAAGGCTGAACTTCGTTCACTCGTTTCCCAATATATCGGGTGCGTTTATATCAATGCTCGGCACGAGTTTCGGGCATATGATTGCCGGCTCGATTATCATAGAGAAAGTGTTTTCCGTAGACGGCGTGGGCATGCTTGTTAATCGAGCGATATTCGACAAGGATTTCCCTATGCTCCAAGGCGCGTTGCTCGTGATTTCGGCGAGCGTGATAATTTCCAACTTCGTGGCGGATATAATCGCCGTATTGTGCGATCCGCGACAAAGGAGGGAAGCGTGAAGTATAGTAAGATTTATAATGCCAAACGGGCGCTTGCTCTTGCGATGTTTTTGCTTGGAATCGCCGTAATCGCGACGTTTGCGGTTTTTGCGATATTCGGTGAGAAAATCGCGCCTTATTCTCCAGGTGAGAGTTTCGACAAATTTTTGCCTTGTTCGAGCGAGCATATCCTCGGCACGAACAATCTCGGATACGATATATTTTCTCAACTTGTCGTGGCAACGCGCTCTACGCTTATCGTGGGCGTGACGAGTGCGCTTGCATGCCTCGTCATCGGCGTGGCGATGGGGCTGCTGTCGGGATATATCGGCGGCGTGTGTTCGGAGGCTCTGAACGGCGTTATTAACTTCTTCCTGCTTGTGCCGATGCTTCCTGCGGCAATCGTTATTGCGGCGTATACGGGCGGCGAAAGAGGAGGAATTATCCTCACCATATCTTTGCTTTGTTGGTGCTCTACGGCAAGGGCGGTGCGAGCAAAAACAATGGCGGTCAAAAACTCCGACTACGTGCGTGCGCTCAAATCGCTCGGCTACGGCGGCGCGAGGATTCTCGTCCGTCACACATTGCCCAACGTTATGGACGTTGCACTTGCAAAATTCGTGCCGTCGGTTGCGAGTTGTATTATGGTTGAGGCAACGCTGAGTTTTCTCGGTATGGGAAGCGTGACGGATATAACCTGGGGAGTGATGATACAAAACGCTTTTGAATACGGCGGCATTACGTTGGGAAAGTACGCATGGATTATCGCGCCCGGCGCATGTATCGTATTGCTTCAACTGTCCGCCTATATGATAAGCCAATACGTTGACTTCAGACGTAAAATCGTGCAAGAAAGCACGTTGAAGTGTAAAGAATAAACAAATGAAGTGCCGATTTAGGCACAAGGAGAAAAGATGTGTCTTGGTGACCCGAATTGCAACTGCAATAAGATAAGCGACGTGAGAGCGCTCCGCGACGACGAGATTTTGTTTGGAAAAACGCATGCAAACAATGTGCGCGACGACCAAAGAACCGCCGCTGCAAGAGCGTGCGCAAAAGAGAAACCGTGCTATCAGACGTATATGGATCTCGGCAATGCGCTTGCCTTTCAGATGCGTTATCACGAGGCTATAGAGTGTTTTGAAAAGGCAAAGAATATTTGTCCGAGCGACTACGTTGCAAGGCGTAAATGCGCGGGGAGATATCTCTCGACGCTACGCCTTGATGATGCGGCGGCAGAGTTTTCCTGGTGCGTCGAACACGCCGACGATACGCTTGACCCGAAATATATGCTAGGTTGCTGCAAATACTACGAGGGCAATTTCGACGAGGCAAAAGCACTGTTCGAGGAGTGTATAGACCTTGCAAAAGACAACGGAGATATGTACGTTGCCTCGCTTTTCTGGACGGTTGCTTGCGACGTGCGCACGGGCAAAAATCCCGCAAGAGATATGCTCAAGTTTGACAGAACTATGGCGATAGGACATCACACGGGATATATGCAATCGCTCAAACTTTTCGATGGAGAATCGCTTGCAAGTTGCGATACGATTCCCGATGAGGACGAGCTTCAAAAGTGCATATTCAATTACGGCGCTCACCTTTACTATATGTCGGAAGGCAACGCAATGCTTTCGGATTTGTTTTTGGTCAACACACTCAAACTCGACACGTATTTTTCGGCGTTCGCCTACCTTGGCGCATATACGGAATTCGTCGAAAAAAACGGAATGCCGCGCTTTTGAGTATTGACAAATCGCGCATTCGGATTTATAAATATAACGAAAAATCAACACGGCGCAAACCGTGAAAAGTTCGGGGGTATATATGAGAAAAGATTTCGGGGCAAAAACGTGGCTTTATCCTATGCCCGTGCTCATTATCGCAAGTTATGACAAAGATGGCAAAGTGGACGCAATGAACGCCGCTTGGGGCGGTATCGGCGATTACGAACAAATCTCTATGTGCTTGTCCGCAGGACATAAAACCGTCAAAAACATTCTCGAGAAAAAGGCGTTTACGGTGTCCGTCGCAACGGAAAAATACGTCAAAGAATGCGATTATCTCGGGCTCGTTTCCGCAAACGACAATCCCGACAAATTTGCAAATACAGGATTTACAGTCACCCACAGCGCAAGAGTCAATGCTCCTATCATAAACGAACTTCCGTTTGCTCTCGAGTGCGAACTTATAGATTACGACGCGCAAACGGGCACGATGAGGGGACGCATCGTCAACGCATCTTGTGACGAGAGCGCTCTTACAGACGGCAAAATCGACGTGCAAAAACTTGCGCCCATCACCTTTGACAGCGTAAACAATGCGTACGTCGTGCTTGGTCGGAACGTCGGGAAAGCGTTTAAAGACGGGTTGCAAATTAAATAAACAGAGAATAAATCTTCTGTAAATCGAGTAGCGGCAGTGCAAAATCCGCAACCGCCGTTGCTCGAAATGATGCAGGAAAGCAATGTGACCGCTTTCAAAAGATTTTTTATGAAATCGTTTGACAAACAATAATGTAAATGCTATTATCTTATAGCATTCACGTGGGGATATAGCTCAGTTGGTAGAGCGCCTGATTTGCATTCAGGAGGTCCTCGGTTCGAATCCGTGTATCTCCACCACCTATATTGGATTGTAGCTCAGTAGGTTAGAGCACCACCCTGATAAGGTGGGGGTCGGTGGTTCGAGTCCACTCAATCCAACCAAAAGCACTCATTGGAGTGCTTTTTCTTTTCTTTCGTGTCCTTATGCGTGTTCTCACGCACGCTCCTATCTGCGTATATTCTTTTTTTGCATAGTTAATATAAATCTGTATCGAGATTTGTCAATAATATTTTGCAATTTCGGCTATATTATTATGTATTTTAAGTACGTTTAAGGATTGTTCATTATCATTGCGGCAAAGGAAGGTGCTTATGAGAATACTTCTTGCAGAGGACAGAATCCGCCGACCAGACCGCAATGAAAAAGATCTGAAATCCAATAAAAAAAGGGAAAAGCGACGCACTGCGCCGCTTTTCCCTTTTTCGTTGGGTAAGAGAGAGAATATCTTTGCGTGAGCAAATCTCGCACAAAGAAAACAGGTAAATTATTTTTTGTCCGTTTCGCCACGGAAGAATCGGAATTTTTCGCTTGCGTGCGAAGCACGCCCCCACCAAGCAGACAATTTCGCGAAATTGCGGCGGGAGCTTTTGACCGTTTATTTTGATAGCAAAAGATTCTCTGCGCGGTAGCAATGCAATAAATCGAGCGAGGCTTTTGGCAATGCACAAAAAAGTGCGTTGCCGTTGCCTCTGCGACGATTTTTGCTCATGCACACTCGAGAAGCAGTTTGTCCGCAACCAGAGCGATAAATTCACCGTTGGTGGGCTTTTCGTTGGGCGCATAGATTTTGATGCCGAAAACGTTGTTGATATTCTCGATTTTGCCTCTGTTCCAGGCAACTTCGATTGCGTGGCGTATCGCGCGTTCGACTTTTGATGCGGAAGTCTGATATCTTGCGGCGATGCCGGGGTAGAGTTGTTTGGTGATAGAATTGATTATTTCCGGCGTTTCGATGGTCATTTTGATGGCTTCACGCAGGAATTGATAACCTTTGATATGTGCCGGAATGCCGACGGAAATGAAAAGGTTTGCGATGCGCTCGTCCAAAGTTTTGTTTTTGCGCACGTTGACTTGTGTGCGTTGGACGGGGCGTGGGGATGAGAAATCGCTCATTACTTTCAATAGGGTGTTGTAGTCAAAGGGTTTTGCCAGAAAGTAGCTTGCGCCGTATTGCATTGCTTTTTGCACAAAGCCGTCGCTTGCGAGTTGGGACATCATTATGACGATAGAAGATTTGTTTTCCATCGCGCCGAGCACTCCGAACCCGTCCAATTCGGGCATCACGATATCAAGAAGCACAAAATCGGGTTTGTACAAGTCGATGAGGCGAAGCGCCTCGTTGCCGTTTGCCGCTATGCCGACAACCTCGAATCCGTCTTGTGCGTTGATAAATTCGCGAATACCCGAGCATAACGCTGCGTTGTCGTCTGCAATTACAATAGTTTTGTTCATAATTTTCCTCCAAATGCAGATTTTATTTTAATAAACTTATTATAAAATTCGTTCGTGGACAAAAAACCGCATATTTCACGATTTTTTGTCGATGATTGCACATATTTGTTTATTCGATCGGGATTTCACAAATAATTGTTGTATTAGGTTTAACAATGCACATTTTACTCGCAATTTGTCGTCTTTTCAACATTTTATTTCACTTATTTTTCAATGCACCATATATGGGTGACGCAAAATTCGAACACACTACATAATGCCCCTTTCAAAAAATTTTTATAAAAAATGAAAATATAGTTTACATAATCACATCTTATCAATATAATATATGAATCAAAACCTAGATGAGGTTGTTATGGGAAAATATAAGAAATGTCCGCGCTGTGAACTGAACTGGATTCCCGTTGAGGAAGAGTTGTGCGAAGTGTGCAAGGCGGAACTCGGCAAAGCAAGCAAAATCTGTCTTTTGGAAGACGACGACGATATAGACGAAGAGGAGAGAATCTGCCCCGTTTGCAAGGTCAATTATCTCGAACCGGGCGAAGATATCTGTGCGGCATGCCGCGAAGAGCAAGCAAATTCGGCGCAAAGCAAACTCGACGACGATGACGATTGGCAAGACTTTGTCGAAGACGACGAGCCTATCGTGCCAGACGACGAAAACGAAGTTTCGCTCAATCAACTTCAAGAGGACGAAGAAGAGGAGTTCGAGGACGACGAGGAAGAGCAGTGCCCCGACGATTTAGACGACGATCTTGGCGATATCGACGATTACGCCGACGACGATGACGACGATGACGACGAGGAAGAAGAGGACGAGGACGACGATGACGACGATGACGACAAAGACTGAATTCGCTTTGAGTCACCATACAATCAAGATAACAAAAAAAAGAAAAACGCACTGAAGTGCGTTTTTTGATTGAAAAATTGTGCTTTATAGAGATAAGAAATATGTTTGGAAAAATATCCGATAATGCTCGGTCAAACCGCAATATTTCGTTAGAACGATATATCTTGACAAAAGGAATTATAAATCATATTATTATATTAACGTAGATGCTATGGACAAAGGGGAGGCACTTAAGCATCGGAACGTGCTTTTATAGCGCAATCTACCGCGCGTTCAGAGTATTTGCTAACAATTTTTATCGGACAACGAAAAGTTAGGGAGGATCTAATGAAAAAAGTTGTACTTATTTTTTGCATTGCGTTGATGCTCGTATTGACGCTTTCTCTTGTTGCTTGCAATGAGCAAGAAGGGGGAAAACCCGCCGCAACGTCCAAATACGTCGAGGGTATGGACGATTTCGAATATTATGCGGAAGGTTCGAGCGTTTCACTCATTTCGCCGAAGGACAAAACGAAAAAAAGCGTGACGATCCCTGCGTGCGTGACCGAAATTCACTCGGCCGCTTTTGACGGCTGCTCGTCGCTCGAGGAAGTCAAGTTTGCAAACGGTAGCAAACTCAAAGACGTTCTGACTTTTGCTTTCAGAGATTGCACTTCGCTAAAAAGCATTTCTTTGCCGTCATCGGTCAAAACGATAGGCAACAAAGCCTTTTCGGGATGCACCTCGCTTGAAACAGTCGAGTACGACGAGGACAAAATTACCTCTTTTGGCACGTGCGTTTTTGAAAATTGTTCGAGCCTTGAAAGCGTAACCGTCCCCGGCGTCGTGACGACGATCGGGTCAAAAGATTTTGTCGGTTGCACCTCTCTTGAAGAAGTGATTCTGTGCGACGGAGTCACCAAGGTGGAAAATGACGCTTTCAGAAATTCTCCCGTAAATTCGCTCTCTCTCCCGAACACACTTCGAGAAATCGGAGACTACGCTTTTTACAGCAATGCGTTGACAGGCAAACTCGTTATACCCGAGGGTGTAGAAAAAATCGGTGCGCTCGCATTTGCGGCAATGCAATTTTATATGTCCGAAGATGGCATTACGGAACTGGAATTGCCGTCGAGCTTGACAAGCATCGGCGCATTTGCGTTTTCCTCGGCGAAATTATCGACACTCGATATTCCTAAAAACGTAAAGTCGATAGGCGTCTGGGCATTCTTCAATAGCGCACCGACAGCCGTAACTTTGCCCGACTCTTTTATAATAGAAACGGAATTGGCAGATGAAATGCCTCTCTTTGCGTATTGGTCTGACGAAATGACGTGGTCGATTCCGTCGGCAAACGTAGACGATTACGACGAGTATTCTCAAGGGATGATAAAATACGTGCTTAACAGTGCGAAGAATCTTACGATTCGATCGGGATTGCTCAAAAAAGACGCAATTGAAAACAACGACAACTTGGAAAATATCGTACTCGGCGACGGCGTTGAAATCGAAGCGGGCGCACTTGACAATACGAAATGGTACAGCGAGCAACCCGACGGCGTGGTTTATATCGGGAACGTGGTTTACGGTTGCAAAGGAACGCTGCCGTTTCCGACGACATTGACCATAAAAGAGGGGACGACGAAGATAGCAGAGATGGCGTTTTTCGGACAAATTAACGTCACTGCGCTCGAACTCCCGAAATCGCTCAAGCAGATAGGACGATTCACTTTCGTAGGGACTGCCATCGACAGAATCTCGGTGTCTGACGAGAACACGTCCTTTGCAGTGGAAGGCAATTGTTTGCTTTCAAGCGACAAAAAGACTTTGGTGCTCGGTTGTTTTTCAAGCACGATTCCGTCAGCCGTCGAAAAAATAGGCGACGGAGCGTTTGCTGGAACGTATATCTCAAGCATAAACGTTCCAAAAGGCGTGAAAACGATAGGCAAATATGCGTTTGCAGAGTGCCCTCGATTGACAACCGTGATTTTTGAGAATGAAAGCGTGCTTACGACGATAGACGAGTATGCGTTTGCCGCTACCGATATCACAAGTATGGATTTCCAATCGCTCACGAAGTTGGAAAGCGTGGGAGATTATGCGTTTGAATATACGAATATGACGAGCGTCACGTTGCCCGACAGCGTTATCGACCTCGGTATTTGCGCGTTCGGCAAGGGGCTGAAGAACATAAAGATAAATCAAAAAGAAGGGGAAAAACAATCCAAATACTACGTAAAAAACAACTACGTCATAGACCGCACGACGCGTACGATAGTTATGGCTGTGGAAGGCTGTGTAAATATTCCTCAATCCTTTGCGTACGTTGATAAAGTGAAAGTTTACGATGTGATTGCGATTGGCGATTATGCGTTTGTCGGAGTAAAAACCTTTGACAAAACGCTCGTCATTCCGTCTACGATAACGTCGATAGGACAAAAGGCGTTTGCAGGCACGCCGATTTCGTCAATCAAATTTGCGACTCGCACCGAAAGCGGTCGCAGAGTTTACGATTTGCAATCCGTCGACCAAACGACGTTTAACGACTGCACTTCGCTTTCCAAAATAATTGCACCTGCCGGGATAATCTCGAAGATAAACCTACCCGACTCGGTTTCGCGAATCGAAATCACGGGAGACGACGATATACCCGACGAGTTTTTGGTGGGGCATACGGGCGTCAGAAGCGTAACCATTGAGGAAGGCGTGAAGAGAATCGGAGATATGGCGTTTTCGGGTTGCGGCTTGACAAGTCTGACAATTCCCGCCTCGACGACGAGTCTCGGTTACGGAGTGGGTGCGTTCTGTCCGCTTGAAAGTTTTGAGATTGCAAGCGAAAACGTGCCGAGTGCCGAAGTACGAGTTGAAGGATATGACGGAAGCGCAATAAACGTTATATTTGACAAATGCAACTTGTTTGCGTATGCCGCGGGCGTTCCGTTTTCGTCAAACGGAAGTCATACCGCCAGAACGATTTCGCAAACGACGATTGACGGTTTTGACGAACTGTACAAATTGTACGTGGCATACAGAATGAGTTGCGAAAAGGCAAATGGCGAAGATGCGGACAAAGAAGAGTTGCCAAAAGAAATCAACGACAGATATGCTCGGTTTTACGACAAGGCGATCGAACTTTTCAAGACGTCTGTTTTGGATTTCGCAAAGAGCGCGAAAGCCGAGTCTACAAACGGAGCAATCGTCGGAATAAACAATTCGTTCACTTGTGTGGGAAGCAACGCGGCATTCGTTTTTGGCGATGAAAAATCGGGAGGGATCGATTTGCAAGCGCTCGTTGCAAAATTGTATGGATTTGACGCAAAAGACTATTTTGTTCAAACGGTCGGCACAATAGTTAAAGCATTCGAGAACTTTTCGGGGTCGGTCGATAGCCTTGGCGGTTTCAATACCGGAAACGGATTCGTTTTTCCGATCGCAATTCAGAGCGATTCTGCGGGAGTTATCCTCACTTGCGTCGTGTTCGACGCAAATGGCAACGCGTCGGTGTGGATAAACGACGTCAAGACGGCGCTCAGCGCAACCAACTTTGACGAAAAGCATTATACGAAAGACAACGTTACGAACCAATTGTTCTGCAAATACGAGTTATTCTCGACCTTTGCGCCGAAATATTATATAAAAAACAATTACGTCATCGACAAAGAATCGCGCACGATAGTTATGGCGCTTGACGGTTGCGGAGAAATCCCGACGTCGTATACCATGGACAAAACGACGAGAGTTTACGACGTCGTTGCGATAGGTGCTCGTGCGTTTTTAGGCTCGTCGATTGAGAGAATCGTTATTCCCGGCAACGTGAAAGAAATCGGTTACGGTGCGTTCGAAAACAGTGCAGTTAAAGAAGTCGTGATGCAAAAAGGCGTTGAGCGCATAGGAAGGAGCGCTTTCTTCGGAGCGGAAAATCTCGAAACGGTCACCGTTCCCGACAGCGCAAGTTTCATCGGAGCGAAGGCTTTTGACAAAACGCCGTTTTTGGAAGCGAAAAAACTTGGCGGCGGAGTCGTTTACGTTGGCAAGGTCGTGTATACTTATTCTCCAAAGACTATCACCGACGAGAAAGGCAACGTCGCGGGAGTGGAGAACCCAAAGGAAATCGTCATAGAAGACGGCACGACGGGCTTTGCCGAACACGCCCTCGAGTATCTGTCATCACTCAAGAAGATGGTTTTGCCGTCATCGATTAAGGTTATTGGTCAAGAGGCGTTTTTCGGATGTAAGAATCTTTCGGAAATATATTTCAACGGCTCGTTTGACGAGTGGAACGCTATAGAGAAGGGTGCGTCTTGGGATGCGCATACGCCAAAGAAAAACATATGGACTCTTTGCCAGTGCACCGACAAGAACCACGATCACAACCACGACGGATGTGTCGACGGAGCGCGCATAACGTGCAACGCACACAATTTGACTTGCGAAAATCTATCGCACAACCACAACGACTCCGACAATCTTGCCGCAGACTGCAACGATCAAAACAAAGGCTACGTCCTCAACGGCGGTGGCATGTGCGACGAATGTTTTGCGTGGGAGTATAACCAACTTTGTCCGAAATGCGAAACTAACTATCGCGACCTCGATAAAGAAAAATGCAAAAGTTGCATAGAGAAAGAAAAGAAAGAAAAAGAAGAACGAGAAAAACAGCAACAAGGAAAGTCGATGTAAGAAGCGACGTCGACGGTTTGGCTCGCAAAAGGCACTCGAGAGAGTGCCTTTTGTTTTGTTTTTTATATAGAATTGAAGGCATTTTATAAGGTTGTAATAGTATAAAAGAGATGCGTAAAATCGATGCGCAATGAGAATCGCAAAAACTCGATATTTGGATGAAGAACAAGAAAGAGCCTTTTTTACAGACAGGAGCGTACTTGAAGAAACGGACGGAATAAAAGAACGTAAAATTGCTGCGTAATGAGAATTGTAAAGAACTCGCTATTTGGATGAAAAACAAGAAAGAGCCGTTTTTACAGACAGGAGCGTACTTATCGTACGTGACTGTTTGTAAAAACGGCTCTGACGAAGTTGTTCGCCAAATAGCGAGTTCTTAATAGGCGCGAGCGTAATAAATAACCTTCGACGCAGGCTTTCCGCACACGGGACATACGTCGCCGACGGGCGTTTGGTCAAACGGCATACAACGTGACGTTGCCGCAAATTTTTCTTTGATTTTGTCTTCGCAACAGCGGTCGCCGCACCACATGGTTTTGACGAAGTTGTGGTTGTCGAGCGCTTCTTTCATTTCGTCCAAAGTGTGACACGTCACGATATGCGAATGCAACAATTCGTGCGATTGCTTGAACATATTTTGTTGAATATCGTCAAGAAGAGCAGGGATCTCGCTCGTAAGCGAGTCGATTGCGAGCGCAAACTTGTCGTGCGTATCTCTGCGCGCGATCATAACTTGACCGTTTTCTATGTCGCGAGGACCGATTTCAAGACGTACGGGAACGCCTTTCATTTCCCACTCGTTGAATTTCCATCCGGGAGATTGATCTCTGTCGTCGAGCATAACCCTAACGCCTGCGTTGCGGAGAGTGGTCGCGACTTCCTGTGCCTTTTCGGTGACGCCTTCTTTGTGTGCGGCAACGGGAACGACGACGACTTGGTACGGCGCGACTTTCGGGGGGAGTTTGAGACCGCGTTGATCGCCGTGTGCCATGATGAGTGCGCCGATAAGACGGGTGGAAGTGCCCCAACTCGTCTGATAGGGGTTTTTGAGTTGTCCGTCTTTGTCGAGATACTTGATTTCAAATGCGGAAGAGAAGTTCTGCCCGAGGTAGTGAGACGTACCTGATTGCAACGCTTTGCCGTCAAGCATCATTGCTTCCATGGTGTAGGTGTCGACTGCACCCGCAAATTTTTCTTTTTCGGTTTTTTGACCTACCAAAACGTCGATTGCAAGCACGTTTTGCATAAACTCACGGTACACTTCGAGCATTTTGAGGGTTTCTTCTCGAGCCTCTTCTTCGGTTTGGTGAAGGGTGTGACCTTCTTGCCAGAGGAATTCGCTCGTGCGGAGGAAGGGACGAGTGGTCTTTTCCCAACGCACGACGTTTGCCCACTGATTGATGAGTACGGGCAAATCGCGATAACTCTTGACCCACTTTGCGTACATAGAGCAGATGATGGTTTCGGACGTCGGGCGTACGACGAGTTGCTCCTCGAGCGGCGTATTGCCGATATGCGTTACGAGAGCGACTTCGGGTGCGAATCCCTCGACGTGATCAGCCTCTTTGACGAGAAAACTGTACGGAATGAAAAGCGGGAAATACGCGTTCTTGTGACCCGTTGCCTTGAAGCGTGCGTCCATCTCGTGTTGGATATTTTCCCAAATCTCGTATCCGTAAGGACGGATAACCATCGTGCCTTTTACGGGGCCGTAATCGACGAGTTCGGTTTTGAGCACCACGTCGGTGTACCATTGCGGGAAATTCACGTTCATATCCGTGATTTCTTTGACGAATTGTTCCTTCTCTTTTGCCATAGTCTGCCTCAATCCATATAGGATATAATATATATAACAATATACTGTGTTGATATTATATACTCAAAACGCTGCCTTGTAAAACGAAAATATTGAAAAACAGCCGATTGCGCAGAAATCTTTGTTCTTTTGCTTGAATTATTTACGCAACCTTAATTTTTATTAGAGCGCTTATTTGACGATTGCCATTTTACGACTTCTTTTATATAATGACAATATGGCAAAGAAATCTACGAACACAAAATCTTCATCAAAATCCAAAAATACGCAAAAATCGCAGACTTCCCAAGTGGAAAAAGCCGCGAAGAAAGCGTATAAGGCGAATCCGAAAGCGTTTGTCATCTCAATCGTGGCAATCGTGCTTGTTATTGCGATAGCAACTGCGGTCGTGTATTTTGCATTCCCCGACACGTGGGATACCATCGTTTCGATGATTGTCAAAGACAATCACAAGCCGGGGCTTGCTCGAGGTGACGGCGAACTGCTTGTGCATATGCTTGACGTAGGGCAGGGCGATTGTATCTATATTCAGTTGCCGGACGGAAAGGATATGGTGATAGACTGCGCAAATTACAACGACGACAAAAAGTATAAGGAAAAGACTTTCGACTACCTTGACACCTACATAACCGACGATACCGTCGAATACCTTATGCTCACGCATTGCGACAGCGACCACGTTTATTTTATGGACGAACTCTTGGATCGCTATCAGGTCGAAAAGTTGTTTATGCCAAACGTGCTTGCCGCGCCGGGAACGACGTCGAAGGACAAAAAGGCGTTGCAAGATCAAATCGACGCACTCGACACGAGCAGGTTCACGGACAAAGATACTGTCGGCACGATAACTTATGCGGAATTTTTCGTCGCCGCACTTACCGAGCCTAATTGCGAAATCGTGCTTAACGTCGATCCCAATGCAAACACAAACAGCATAATCATAGAAGAAACGACGTACAGATTGGTGTTTTATTGCCCCACGCAAGAATATTACGACGACTCTAATCTCAACAGCGCCGAACGCAAAAACGCCATATCGCCCATCGGGATTTTGGAATATAACGGTAGACGCATTATGCTCACGGGCGACAGCAACGAAATCAACGAGCCGCTTGTCGTCGAGCGCACCGGCAAAATCGATTGTGACGTTTTGAAAGTGGGACATCACGGCAGCGCAACCTCGACGCTCAATCCGTTTTTGGACGCATATACCTTCGAGTATGCGATAATCAGTTGCAACGTTTACGGCAACAAATTCAATCATCCTCGTCAAGCTACACTCGATCGCCTAAAAGCACACGGTATTGCGGTATATCGCACGGACAACAACGGCAATATCGTTGTGTCGGTCGACAAGGACGGCAATATCAAAATCACCACTCAAAAAGAGTGGAATAAAGACGAAAATTACAAGGGCTATTCAACAGGCTCGGACGATTAAACGGAATATTTTGCGCCGAATGCAAAACACTTGTCACCTATCTTTTCAAGATGGCTTGACAAATATTTTGGCGCAAACGTCCTGTCACAAACAAATCAGAGCATTTGTTCGTGCCGTAAGGGGTTGCAACTTTGAGGCGGCTCGGCAGTTGCAACGACGGAAGTTGATGCTCACAACGATTCTTCGTCGTTACATAGACTACGGCTCCGCCTGTCTACGAGCAACGTTTCGGTGTCTGTGAAACCGATTAATTGAAGAATTTTCTGCGCGGTAGAGGACTAAAAGTTTTTGCAAATAAAACAAGCGTCTAAACGTCGCAGATAAGATAAAGAGCAAGGAAAAACCCCTTGACAGGCAACCCTAATTTACTTTCGTAAATGAGTTGACTGCCAAGGGGCTTTGACGATGCTATTTGCTTATCTGTGGCGTTTAGTCTGCTTTGTATGGAAGCAATGCCATAACTCTTGCTCTCTTAATTGCAACAGCAAGCGTTCTTTGATGTTTTGCACAAACACCGCTCATACGACGGGGAAGGATTTTGCCTTTCTCGGTGATGAAGCGACGGAGTTTTGCAACGTCCTTATAGTCGATATCATCTACGTGATCAACGCAGAACGTGCACACTTTCTTTTTGGGCACTCTCTTGGGTGCGCGGGGTGCTTTTACTTCTTCTGCCATTTTCAATACTCCTTAAATTAGAATGGAAGATCTTCGTCGATGGGCTTGAGATCGTCGAAATCGACGTCGTCAGAACCGTTTTCGTCACTTCTGGTGGAGAGGAATTGCACCTCGTCTGCCGCGATTTCGGTGACGTAACGACGAGAACCGTCTTGCGTGTCATAACTTCTCGTTTGAATGCTGCCGCTGATTGCCGCCTTGCTTCCTTTTTTGAGGTAGCGAGCGCAGTTGTCTGCTTGGGCTCTCCAAACTACGACGGGGAGAAAATCGGTTTCTCTCTTGCCGTCTTTTGAATAGGAACGAGACACAGCAAGTGTAAATCTGCAAAATTTGATGCCGCTGTTTGTGGATGCGAGTTCCGGATCCTTTGTCAAATTGCCGATCAAAAATACCTTGTTCATTATATTTCTCCTTGTCGATTACTTCTTGATGATCATTTGTCTTACGACGTTTTCGTCGTTACGCATAAATCTGTCAAGTTCTGATTGAGCATCTTTTGTGCAGGTGACGTTCATAAGAACGTAGTAACCTTCGGTTTGCTTGTTGATTTCGTAAGCAAACTTTCTCATGCCCCATTTGTCAAGGCTGTCAACCGTGCCGCCGAGAGTGGAAACCAAGTTTTCGAATTTTTCTACGACTTGAGTTTTCTTGTCGTCGTCCACGTCGCCGCGAATGATGTAGAGAACCTCGTACTTATCCATAATTAATACCTCCTTTTGGACTTGTGTCCCTTTCGGGAAAGGAAATTGCATCTTTAGATGCTCAATAATAATATATTAATAAAACATATTTGTCAAACGAATGGCAAAATTTGAATAATAATTGTGTCTGGGCGTCGCCGTCCCGAATTGCTAGCATACGGCAATCCGAACATCTTAAGAAAATCTTTATGTTCGTTTTAGGTCAATTTTAATTGACAATCGTATCATAATATCGCAATCGAGGATTGCAACAAATCTTGAAAAATCAACAAGGAGACATATTATGAAAAAAACAGTAGTATCGGTTTTGGCACTCGTTCTCGTCGTTTCTCTTTCGCTCGTAGCGTTTGTTGCGTGCAACGATAAGGACCAACCCCAAAAGGCTTCCAACTCGGAAGTTCTCGGCACGACCGTCGCGGTTTTGGCATCCAACGCCATCGGAGCATCATCTGCGGCAGAAGACAACGCTGACGTCAACTTCAACGCAGGCGTCAACCTCACCGTTGGCGAAAGCGGAGAGTTGAGCGCGTCGTCGCAACTCGTTGCAAAGGGAGTCGGCGCTGCAATCAAACCCGTTCTTCAAGAAATGGTTGACAGAGTTGACAACGTTCTCGGCGAAAACGGCATTAAGGTCGAAAAAGTCGAATCCACGTTATCCGATTACACCGAAAAGTACGCAATTACCATCACTTACACCGATGAAGAAACCGGCGGAACCAAGAGCGGAGAACTTGCTCTTTACGTCAAACTTTCCGAAGGCGCAGAACTCGAAGGCAAAAAGGATTATACATTTGACGCAAAAGTGACTTTGGTCAAGAAAGCAACCGAAGAGGGTGAGAAAGACGATGAAATCGCAGTCACCTCTTTCAGCGGCAAAGCAACGTTTGATACCGCAAAAGACGCCATGGTGTTCGCACTCGGCGCAAGCGCAGGCGACAAAGACACTGCAAACGCATTTGCAAACGTCAAAGCGTATGCAACCGCACAAGGAACCGTTAAGATCGAAATGGGCGCAGGCGCAGGCATCAGCGAAACTCTCGGCGCAAACGCAAGCCTTTCCGTTGAAATCGGCAAACTTGCAAACAACAAATACGGCGCAATCGTTACGGTCCAAGGTTCTGCAAGCGTTGCGGGTATCACGTCCGTTGCTTTCGTTGCAAACGTCAACGTTTATGCAAACAGCACCGATAACGCAGGTGAATTTGCTCTCGAAGGTAACATCGAGACAACGGTAAAAGTTCCTTCTATCGGAATCATCGAGGGCGGAACATACAAGGGCACTGCAGCCGTTTCCGGTAAAGCAGTGTACGACGCAGACAAAGACGAAGCAGTCGTAGGACTCAACGGCAAGATCAACTTCGTCAAAGTCGAAGAAAACGAAAACAAGTAATCTTGATTGAACAAATCAAAAGAAGCCGTGGTAAGCGCCACGGCTTCTTTTATTTTTATCGTTTTAAGCGAGTGTTTTAAAAAACGAATCGGTCAATGTTTGTCGAGCAGTTTTTTGATTTTCTTTTTTGCGGAATAAATGGTGTTGTCCACTTTTTTGCGCTCAAGACCCAATTCGTTTGCAATGTCTGCGTAACTCATACATTCGAGGTGCAACTTCAATACGTCGAGTTCGGTCGGGGTGAGCAGTGAAGATATTGCGTCAAACAACAACGCAGACGTTTCGTTTTCTATAAAAATGCTTTCGGGGTTTGCCTCTTGCAGTCCCGATTGTAGTTCGTCGCCTACGCTGTCGAGTTTTATTTCAACGGCGGCGGAATCCATCTTGCGCACGGCGTCCACGATGGCGTTTCTTATGCACTTCGAAGCGTAAGTTTTGAACGTTGCTTTCCCGTTTTCGTCGAAGGTGTGAATTGCGCGGATGAGTCCGAGCATACCGTATCCCGCGAGGTCGTCAACGTCGTATGCGCCTACGACGCCGAAAGAGCGAGCAATGGATTTTGCAAGATTGAGGTACGCCAAAGCGACGGAATTTTCCGCCTCCACGTCGCCTCGTTGTGCCTGTTTTATAAGTTGAATTTCTTGCTCTTTGTCCATTTCTTGTTTGTTTTGTATTCGGCGCGATTATTTATCGGCGTTGTCGCACGGCTTCGTAAAGAACGATTCCTGCCGCGACTGAAGCGTTGAGCGAGTTGACTTTTCCGTATTGAGGAATGGTCAGCGTGTCGTCGCAAAGTTCTTTGGTGAGGCGGTGAATACCTTCGCCCTCGCGGCCTATTACGATTGCGATATTTCCGTTGAGATTTGCCTGTTTCGGGGCTTTACCGTCAAAATCCGTCGCATAAACCCATACGTTCTGCTCTTTGAGCCATCTTATCGCGTCGTTGATATTCGTAACTTTTGCGATGAGCATATGCTCGGTTGCGCCGCACGCGACTTTGACCACGGTGTCGTTGACACTGACGCTTCTGTGTTTGGGAATGACGATTCCGTGCGCGCCGAAGCACTCTGCACTTCTGATGATTGCACCGAGGTTGTGGGGGTCGGTGATGCCGTCCAGAATCACGATCAAAAGCGGCTCGTCTTTTTCTTTTGCGAGGTTGAGAATATCCTCGACGTCGCAATACGAAAAGTCGGTGACGGCGGCAACTATGCCTTGGTGATTTCCGCCGTTTGCGAGTTTGTCGAGCATGTTTTTGTCAACGTAACTTACGACGGTGCGCGCCTCTTTTGCAAGTTTCAGCACGCGCGAAAGCATAGGGTCGAATTCGCCTTTCTGCACGAAAATTTTGTCTATGGTTTTGCCTGCGATATAGGCCTCTTTGACGGGATTGCGTCCGTAAATGTACATATCGTCCTTCCTAATCGTTTATATTGTCCTCAAAGCATACGCGCAAGAATTCTTCAAGTCTTTGCGTGTTTCCCGTGAGGTAGAGGTAGCCTAGCACTGCCTCGAATCCGCTTGCGCGTCTATACTCGCTCATTTCCGCGTGTTTTGCGCTCGTTTGTACTTTGCAATTTCTTGCTCTGCGGAAGATATCCTGTTCGTCCTCGTCAAAGAGCGGCATAAGTTTTTCTGCTTCGGCGGCTTGTGCCACGGCTTTGACCACTTTTATCACCTCGTGATGAAGCGCGCCCGTCTTTTGCGTCGAGCCGACCGTGACCCTGGTGCGAGTGTAGAGCGACTGTACGGCGTCTCCGACGAATGCGAGCGCCATAGGGTGCAAGGAGAGCGCCTCTTGCTTCGATATAGGTGTGTTGAGTGCAAAAATCGAGTTGTCTGTCATAAAACGAATTGTATCACAATATTTTGTAAATCGCAACGGCAAAGGCGCGTTATTGACAATATTGGATATAAAGAATAAAATATAATCATAAAATTATCGCCTGTGCGCGGAGCACTGAGCATAAACGAGGTTGTTATGAGAAAAAAGATATTCCGAATCACACTTGTTGCGATGACGATACTTTTGGTGTCGTCGCTTTTTGTCGCGTGCGGGCTTTTCGATTCGCTTAAGACTATAACGAAAGTAGATATAATCGTGGCGGAAGGGCTTGAAAGCGGCGAAAAAGACGGAGCGTATTATGCCGCTGCAAACGGGTATTCGATGATTTTGAAAGTCGATTGGCACAATGACCGAATCGAGCAGGCGAGCGTAAAATGGCACGAGGTCGTAAACGGCAACGATAGCCTCATTGAAGGGCAAACTGACAAGTCGTTTTTCCGCAATTTTTCACTTGTCGATCTCGACAACGTTTACGAGTATTACGTCATTGTCAACGGGGTAAAATCCTCGAAGATTACCGTAAGAGTTAAATACGTTCTTCAAACGCCGATGATAGGCGCAAATCTTCCGATGACGGGCGACGTCGTTCAACAGAATCTCGTCGACGGTGCAAAAGACGTGCTTATTACGGCGACTTGGAACGAATTGCTGATACCCGAAGGCAGAGTCGCCACTCTTTCGTGGTACGTAAACGGTGGCAAGCGCAGCACGGGCGGCGAATATCTCTTTGACGTGTCGTCGATAACGGACGAGTGCGAATTCGAGGTCGAAGCAAGATTGAGCGATGGCGAGCAAACCAAAAGCGCGAGCATTACGCTGTCTTTTGTCAAAAGATATGCTCTTGTTGAAAGCGTGGTGTTGAACGTCGCCGACGATCTGCCCATGGTGAGCCAGGACACCTACTATATGAAGGCGAATATAGGCGACGACAAGGCGGTATCTTTTTCGACGGTGTTGTGGCCGTGGAACGCAAAGCAAGACGCCCCGTGCAAATGGTCTTTCACCGATTCGACGGGAAAAACTTTCGTTCTTGACAGCGAGGATAGAAAAGCGACGATAAATCTCTCGTACGGCAAAAACGTGATTCAAGCGACGATTCAGAACGTTGAGAGTAGAAAGATAACGGTCTATGCTCTCGAGTCCGACTACGACGAATTGCCAAGCAATATCAAGAAGCATATTGCAAACAAATTCTTTTGGATGGGCAATCATTGCGACAGTTACATAGCCTCGCAAGCGGACTTGAACGCCTATATGGGTTACGCCGTGTCCAAGCACAAAACGGACGAGGCGTTCGAGGCGTATATCGCCAACTCCGACTGGCGCACCATCGACAAATTGAGAGAAAAATGCTCGGACGCAATCACCGAGGGTGTGGACGAGTCGGGAAATTTCAGTTATTCCATCGCTCTTCACGACAGCATTTTGTCGATAAAGTTTTCCGATTCAACGATATTCGGAATTCCGCAAGGGGCGTACGAGCCGAAAACAAACAGCGAGCAGATAAAGGGATATCTCAGATATTCCGAACAATCGTGGAAGAGGACGTATCTGCCCATTGACAGCGTGCCCGATACAGTTCTCGTTGAAAATTCCAACGATTTGTACCGAGTGGTATCTAGCGGCAGAAAGCCTGAATTTGCAAACGACGAAAACGGCGTAAAACTCAAAAAATTGTACGACGAAGCGCGCGATGTGCTTGCGACTTACCTTTCCGACGACATGAGCGAATACGAAAAAGTTGCCGCTATTTACGACTGGATTGTCAACGTCGTTGACTACGATTATGCGGTCGCTTCCGTCAATTCCGGCGAGGAGAATACGAGCAAATATAACGCTTTCTATCTCGAAGGCGTGTTCAACGATCATCGCGCGGTTTGCGACGGAAAATCCAAAGCGTTTGCTCTCCTTTGCGGAATGGAAGGCATCAAAGCGGTGCGAGTCGTCGGCTTGGCAAACAAAAACATGAAAGACCTTACGCCCGAGCAACAGGCGGCGTGCGGCCACGCTTGGAACAAAGTCCTCATAGACGCCAACGGCGACGGTGAAAGAGAATGGTACGTCGTGGATACGACGTGGGGAGATCTTGCCGTCGAGAAGGAAGGCTCTAAAGGCATGTTCGAGTATTTGAATTATGCCTATTTCCTCAAAACCGACGAGGATATCAAAGACACGCATATCGCAAAAACTTACGCTCCGCCCGCCACGACGAAACTCAACGTTTACAAAATGACTTTCGTTGAGATAGACGGCGTAACGATGGACTTGTATATCGAATCGGCGGCGGAATTGCAAGAAATCGTCGATTTCAGCAAGAGCAACGGTTATATCGCGGCTTGTATATATATGACCGCCACCGTCTACGACAATATGAAATCCGTAAACGGCAGATTCGGATATATTTCTCTCGGGAACAATCAATACGTCGTGTATGCCATGACGGGGAATTTTTGAAGAACGAAAATAAGATTTTGAGATGAAAACAAGAAAGAGCCTCGCTCTCAGGCAGACGCGTACGGAAGTACTCTCCTGACCGATTGCGGGGCTTTTATTTGTTCTTTCAGGACTCTTGCGCCTAAATATGCGCCAAGTTATCTAAAAGAGATAAGTGACATAAGTTTAGCATTCGGCGCAATTATGATTACAAATATGCCCTCAACGCCTTAATGTTTTTGTCGTAGACTTTCATAAGATCTTTCGCAAGATCGGGGACGTCAACGCCGTCGCGATTGAGTTCGTTGATGCACTTTTGCACGCTTTCGATGCCCATATTGTAACCGTCGATGAGCATTGACGCAAGGTGCGAGCAAGAACTGTTTATGCCGGCGTTCATTTTGACTCCTGCCTTGAGCATCATTCGTTGCACGGGATTCGTTTGCGCGTCTTCGAGTTCTTTTTCGCTGAGTTCGGATTTTGCCTTTTGATAGAATTCCTCCATAGTTTCCTTTTGAGAGAGGACGAGGTTTTTCATTTTTTCGCAATCGATATAGTTCATCATATTGTCGATTGACTGCGCACCCATTGCTGTGTTGCGCACTATTTCTCTATAAATTTTCATGGTTTTCTCCTTTTGATTTTTTATTATTGTCTGTCAAAAAATCAATAGTATACGTTGTCAAGAAAACAGTTTGTCCAGCCACTCTTTCACCCAGGATTTGTACACGATTTTTTCGGAGGCGTCACTCTCGGGACAGAAGCAAAGGGGAGGGAAAGCCACGCACCACCAATTGTCGCCAACGCCTTCTCCGAGATAAATTATCAGCGCATCGTAGTTGCCTTCGGGAAAGTCGTAACCGTCGTATTTTCTGTCGGGGAAATATTCGTTTTTTAACGCAATCGAGGCTTTATATTCAAAATCGTTTGCATAAAGCGTTTGATTCGCGATTTTGACAAGATTTGATTTTTCTTTTTCGAGCGTTTTTCTTGCGTCTTCTTTACTCTTGCAACCGTCAAGTCTGCCACTCAAATACTCGGTGATTTCATCACGCACTTTGAGTTTTACGGCTTGGTCTTGCTCGCTGTTGGAGTTGGCGCGTATATGTATTCTTATGCACTCGTTTGCAAGTTCTTCTTGCGATGGAGCGCTGTCGCAGGCGCACAGCAAAAGCGCGGATAAAATCAAAACGGATACGGTTGCAATCAAAACTATAGTTGCTTTTTTCATAGCGGTATTATTGCCGCCTTGTCCTTTTGTTATACGTGCATAAAAACTTGACGAAGTGAAAGACTATCCAAAACAAGAGGTGAAACATGAATTGTAATTCCACGGCAAAAAAGAGCGTGCTTTTGATTTTTGCATTTGCGCTCGTGCTTGCTTGGATAATGAGTTTGCTTTTCGTCGATACGCAAGACGTTGCGGACGCGGCAACTCTCAAGCAAGGTTCGCGCGGCGATCTCGTCAAAACCGTACAACAAAAACTCATAAAGTGGGGCTATCTCAAAGGTAGCGCAGACGGCATATTCGGCGCAAAGACGAAAGCCGCCGTTATTGCTTTCCAGAAGAAAAACGGTCTCACTGCCGACGGCATCATTGGCACGCGCACGGCGCAAGCGCTCGGCATAAGTCTGTCAAGCACGACTAGCGCGTCGTCCTCGACGTCGTCAACCGATCTCAATCTGCTTGCAAGGGTCGTTTACGGAGAGGCAAGGGGAGAGCCGTACACGGGACAAGTCGCGGTTGCGGCGGTCGTACTCAATCGCGTGCGTTCCTCGTCTTTTCCCAACAGCGTTGCGGGAGTGGTGTATCAGTCGGGCGCGTTCGATTGCGTGAGCGACGGACAAATCAATCTCACGCCCAATCAATCCGCTTACAACGCCGCCAAAGACGCCCTCAACGGCTGGGATCCGACGTACGGGTGCTTATTTTACTACAATCCGCGCACGGCAACGAGCAAATGGATGCTCTCGCGCACGGTCAAACTCTCGATAGGCAATCACGCCTTTTGTTAAAGGAGATAAAATATGAAAAAGAATAACAACAAACAATGCGATCAATCCGAAAAGAAGAAAAAGCCGTCCTCCAAGGTGGTGAAAACCGCTGTTTTGGGCACTGTGCTCGGTCTGTTTGCAAGCGCGATAGTCGGCCTTTCGGTTGCGCTTTATTATGCGCAAACCAGCGTAAATACGCACGAGGCGTATCAGCGACAGATCGATGCGATCTATCAAAGAGCCTATTTTGACCTTCTCGACGGCGCAAGCGATTTGGGCATAAATCTGCGCAAGATAAGCGTGTCCAACTCAAAGAGTATGCAACAATCGCTTCTTTACGAGGTTTGGAGCGCGTCCGAACTTGCCGCAGGCAATCTCGCAACTTTCAAGGCAGACGACGACGGAATACTCAAAGCGCAGAAATTTGTCAATCAACTCGGCGATTATTCGCACACGCTTGCCCTCCAACTTGCCAACGGCAAATCGTTGAGCGAGCAGGACAGAGCAACTCTCTTCAAAATGGGAGATGTTGCAGACGAGTATCAAAGAGCGCTTGAAAAGGTGCAGAGAAATCTCGACGACGCAGATCTCGATCTTTCCGACGACGGTGCGCTCGACGTGTTCGTACAGTCGTTCTCGTCGTTTGCCGAACCGAGTTTCGAGTATCCCGAAATGATATACGACGGACCGTTCTCGTCCGCTTTGGAGAATAGAGAAACAAAAGGACTTCACGGCGAAGAAATCACGGTAGAACAGGGAGCGGAACTTGTCAAAAAGCATTTGTCCGCACTCAAGCCCTCCGAAATTCACTACGTTTCGGAAGCGAACGGCGATATAGTCACGCTCGATTATACAGTGGCGATAAACGGCGAGAGAGCATATGTCCAGATTGCAAAACGGGGAGGCATGCTCATATCGTTCAATTCGAGAGGAGAAGCGCAAAGCACAAGCATAACAGAGGCAAGCAAAACATGTCAGGAGCGTGCTCTTGCTTTTGCCCGATCTGCAGGCTTTGAAGACATGTTTGTCGTATGGTCGTCGGCCTCCGACGGAGAGTGCGTCATCAATCTCGCGCCATTGCAAGACGGTGTTATTCTTTATCCCGACCTTGTCAAAGTCAAAGTTCGAGAGTCTGACAATTCGATTATAGGATTCGACGCCACTCATTATGCTTTCAACCATTGCACGAGAGCGCTTGACGCGCCCGCAATTTCGCTTGAAACCGCCACTCAAAACGTATCGATTCCCGCCATTCGTCAAGGCAGACTAGCCCTCATACCGCTTCGTGAAACTCGCGAAGTTCTCGCCTATGAGTTCGAGTGCCACCAAAACAGTGTTTATTATATCTATATAGACGCGCGCACGGGTGAAGAGGTGAATATATTGTACGTTATTGAGGACGATCTTGGTCAGCGCACCGCCTGAAAAGGCACTATTTGGCGAATAACCGCGTCAGGCACGGCTTGCCCCAAAATCACGTACGTCTATGTACGTTAGGTTTTGTTTCAAGCCGTGCCTTCCTTGTTCTTTATCCAAATAGTGCCTTTTCACAAAAGATCATTAAAGGCGAACCGCATCAGTGCATATTGCCCATCAATTCACGTACGCATAAGTACGCTCGTTGTTCAAAAATCGTATCTTCCTTGTTCTTCATCCAAATTGCTCAAACGGCATTGCGGCGATGACAATCGCCCCGCAGTGCCATTCAGAGGAGCGTAGCGACGTGGGAATCCCCTAAATAGAAACGAGAGACTTGTTTGGGCGATTGCCATAAACCGCATTTGTTCTCGCAATCACTCCGCGCAACCGATACACGCTATCAGTTCAAGCACAGATAAAAACTCAAGCCGCAATTTCGCTATATCGCTTGCTTGGTATTTGCGCCTGTGGCGCGAGCGGCAAAATGCAATTTGCGTGTTATGCACGCAAGCGGATAATTTAGTAATTTTTCACAATTCGAACGTAGTAAGGTATCGCTTTGTTGCGTGAAGCATATGATGCATAGATGCGTTTTCGCTCAAACCACACGTTAAAAACAAAAAGCCATCGGCAATTGCCGATGGCTTTGGTTTTTCAGTCGCAATTATTTGACCTTCTTTTCCTTTCTGTTCAAGGACTTGCAGAAGCAAAGACCAAAAACGAGTTGCAACACGCCGAGTGCCGCAGAAACGATAAACATATATTGTCCGCCAATAACGCTTCCGAAGAAGGCTCTGATATCTCCTTGCCAAACGGATGCATCTGCCGCAAACAAATCAACGATGAAGGGACGGAACATCATAAATACGCCGCCGAGACACAAAATGATGCTCATCACGAGGTTGTAGGCTCTGCCGTACTTCTTGCCGCAAGCAGAAACGAGTGCGACGATGAAGTTGATGCCTGCAAGAGTGAATACGATCATCGGGATGATGGTCAAAATGCCGGCAACAGGATTTTCAAAATAACCTTTGAACTCACCAAAGTTTTGGATGAGGGTGTTCCAGCAAGTGATTCCGTCAAAATATTTGATGCCGAACAAGTCGTTTTTGATCGTGCCGTTTGAGACAAGATAGCCCACGACGGACAACGCAACGAATAGGAGCGACAAAATCATCATCGTGATATTTCTGCCGATACCGCTGTGTTTTGCCTTGACTTTGGGTTGTGCAACCGCCGTTTCCTCACCGGAGTAGACCGGCTCGAAGTTGGTTTGCGGTTGTGTATATGCCGGTGCTTGTTGCACCAATGTGGCGGGAGTAGTGTCGATTTTGTTGATTTTAACGCCAATGGTCACTCCGCAACTGGGGCATTTGATGCGATGCTTGTATCCGTCGGGAAGCGATTCCATATTCGCAGGGGGCTCGAAACTGATTTCGGCTCTGCAACTGGGACATCTAGTGTACATAGTTCATCTCCTTAAAAACTATTCTTTCGATATTATATTATTATCGCGCGATAAAGTCAATGATAGAAAGGGAAAAATTTATTAAAATTTCGACCGAAAAAGGCGGTGTGAAAATCGAAGAGACGACGATTTTTCACAAAATCGGTGTTTAAACATGCAAAACGAGATGATAAACGCCGCTTATGTGTGAAAAATGCTTCTTAAGAATTATTAAAAAAATTTACGCCGAAATTTCAGCCCGTTTTTCGCTCTTTTTCGTCAATATATTTTTTCATACTGACGTAGTCTGCGCACACGCTTAGTATGTATCGCTGTTTTTCGTCGTGAGAAAGGTTTTTCATCTTTTCCGGATCGGCAAAACTTGCCACGGGATTCACGATGGATTCGCCGTCCTTTTTGAGTTTGCAAAGTTTGAAATAGATCTCCTTTTGTTCGGGAGTTGCGCCGAGCGGCGCACTGCTTTCGCTCTCGTAATCGTTTTTGCAAAGTCGTGCTTTTGCATTTTTGGCAAGTTGTCTCATTGCGCAATTTTTGTGTTTTACGTTGCTCATATCCGCCTCCTTTTCAAATGGTAGCACATATCACACGGAAAGAAAGATACAAGACAAAACAAGACAAATAATGCTATTATTCGTCCTTATTCTTACGACGTTTCTTGCGGATTTTTGACAAAAGAAGAGGTAGAGCGGTCACACCGATGACGTATGCGCAAACGCCGTATAGCGACACTTTGCCTTGCATGAAAAATTCCACGCAACATACGAAGCCCGCGCAGATTGCCGCGGTTGCGAAAAGGTCGGTCAGCGCGCGCTCGAAAAACCCCGCTTTTCTAGTGAAGAGAAGCGCAAAAACGCCTGCGACAAGTCCTGCCGCAAGACATAGTGCAAAGCATATCGCTTGCGCTTTTGCGTTTGCTCCGAGATGGGGAACGTTCATTTGAAAATGCGTTTTGCAAACGACGACGGCGCCGAGGACGACGAGTATTTTAGAGCGTTCACTTGTCCTTCGATTTGCAGTCTGCCTTCGGTCACGTCAAGATTTTTCACCGAGAGATTCTGTCCCGATACCGTAAGGGTTTCGTCTTTTAGACGAATGACGATATTTTTGTCGGTGAAAGTCGGCACGTCCTCGACGCCGGTCACGCTCATTGCGTGCAGATGGTCAAGCTCCACTTTATGCGAAGTTTTTTGCACCGTTTTTGCGGCTTGGTCTATATTCTTTTGAGAGTTTTTGACAAAATCCATAATGCTCCTTTTGTGCGTTGCACATTTCATTGACAATAATATTAAAAAAGAATAAAATATATGCAACATAAAGAAAAGGCGGTGGCGAAATTTGTCGACTCGCACGAAAGACACGTTTGAAAAAACCGATAAAAACGGCGGAAAAAACGCAAAAAACAAGGCAAAAAAATTGCGCCTCGAGATTGACCATTCCGCAAAGTTTTATCCTATAATGTCCACCAAAAAAGCGCAAAGTCTGTTCAGAATTTCCGCGATAATGAAAGAGGACGTAGATAAAGAAGCGTTGCAAATTGCCTTAAACGACGTGTTGCCGCGATTCGAGGCGTACAAAGTAAGACTCAGAAAAGGCTATGCGTGGCATTTCTTCGAACCTAACGACGCACCGTGCAAAGTGTTTGCCGAAGAGGCGCTTTTGAAGCCGATAAATCCCGACGTCACCAACGGATACTGGTTCAGGGTGTCTGCGCTAGGCAATCAGATCGTGCTTGAAATATTCCATGCGCTTGCGGACGGCAACGGCGCGCTCGCATTTTTGAAGAGTATCGTCAAGCGTTATCGCGAAGTGAAAGGCTTTACGGTTGAGGACGAGGGCGTTATCGACTGGCAGAGCCAGCCGCACGCGGAGGAAGTCGAGGACAGTTTTGAGAAAAACTACAAGCCCATTCCGCTCGGGCAGATGAACCTCAAAGCGCTTGCGGGCAAAGTGCCTCATCGCATAAAGGGCACGTTGTCAAAAGACGGCTACGCCGTGAGCGAGGGCGTGGTCGAGGCAAGCGACGTCATAAGAAACGCAAAAGCGATCGGCGTATCTTTCACTGCGTACGTCGCAGGTGTGCTTGCGCACTCGATTGAAAAGGTGTCGGGCAACAAGATGCCCATTGCGATGATGATTCCCGTCAATCTTCGCTCTCTTTACCCGTCGAGAACGATGCGCAATTTCGTCACGTTCGTCAGAATAATCATTGCTCCGTCCGAGTTTAAGAGTGTGGAGGAGTGCGCAAAGGAAACACAACGCCAACTCAAAATCAAGACCGCAAAGGACAAACTCGACGCCTTTATCTCAACGACGGTGAAAGCGCAGAAAAATTGGATTCTGAAAGTCGTTCCGCTCTTTCTCAAAACGGCGATACTGCGCCTGGGCAGAGTGTTTATGCGCTCTCGTCAGACGATAATATTCAGCAATTTGGGCAACGTGATTTCTCCCGAAAGTATGGGGGTAGAGCGTTATGCGCTCAACATGAACGTGTCCAAAAACAACACGCAGAATCTCGGTGCAATCACCACCAACGGCAAAACCACTTTTGCGTTCACGCGAGCGATAAAAGAGAAGTCGCTCCCCGACGAGTTCTTCTCCGAACTTCAAAACGCAGGGATTCCCGTTCTCGCCGATAAATAATCCCGTGCAGGCAACGCCTTCACACGAAAGAAACTATTCATATCAGAGGTATATATGAAACAACTCAACTCAAGCGAACTTCGCAAACTTTATCTCGACTATTACAAGTCCAAGGGCCACGCCGTCATAGGATCCGCGTCCCTTATTCCCGAAAACGACCCGACCGTGCTTTTCACCACGGCAGGTATGCATCCGCTCGTGCCTTATCTTTTGGGCGAGAAGCACCCGGCAGGCAATCGTTTGACCGACGTGCAGGTATGCGTGCGTACGGGCGACATAGACGAAGTGGGCGACGCCACTCACTGCACATTCTTCGAGATGCTGGGCAGATGGTCGCTTGGCGACTATTTCAAAGAGTATGCGATCTCTTGTTCGTACGATTTCTTGCTCAATCAACTCGAGTTTGACAAGGACAAATTTGCCGTGACGGTCTTTGCCGGCGACGAAGATTGCCCTCGCGACGAGGAAAGCGCGTCTTATTGGAAAGCGCAAGGCATCCCCGAGGATCATATTTTCTATTGCAACAAGAAGCACAACTGGTGGGGACCTGCCGGCATAACCGGACCTTGCGGACCTGACACGGAAATGTTCATCGACACGGGCAAACCCAAATGCTCGGACGATTGCTCTCCCGCATGTGACTGCGGCAAGTACGTCGAAATCGGCAACGACGTCTTTATGCAATACTTCAAAAACGCAGACGGCACGTTCTCTCCGCTCAAGCAAAAGAACGTTGACGAGGGTATGGGGCTCGAGAGAATGCTCTGCATCCTCAACGGCTACAAATCCGTGTACGAAACCGACCTCTTCGCCTTTGCAATCAAAAAACTCGAGGAACTCTCGGGCAAGAAGTACGGCGAGGACGAAACCATGGCCGTCGCAATGCGCATAGTCGCGGACCACACTCGCACGGCAACCTTCCTTTTGGGCGATCCCAAGGGCATATCGCCCTCTAACGTCGACCAAGGCTACGTTTTGCGCCGCCTTATCCGCAGAGCAATGAGATATTGCAGAACGTTGGGCATCGACGACAGCGCGCTCGTGGAACTTGCAAAACTCTACGTCGCAAAATATGAAGAGGCGTATCCCTATATCAAAGAGAACGAGGGCAGAATCGTAAGCGAACTCGAAGCGGAAAAAGACAAGTTTGCAAAGACGATTGAGCAAGGTCTCAAAGAGTTTGACAAAATCGTTGCACACCTTCCGCAAAATATGACGGTATTCCCGGGCAAGACCGCATTCAGACTTTATGACACCTACGGCTTCCCCATCGAGATGACGGAGGAACTCGCAAAAGAAAAAGGCTATACTCTCGACAAGGACGGCTACGACAAAGCGTTTGCCGACCATCAAGCACTCTCCAAAGCGGGAGCGGAGCAGAAATTCAAGGGCGGACTTGCGGACGGAGGCGAACTCACCGCAAGACTTCACAGCGCAACACACCTTCTCAACGCCGCGCTCAAAGTCGTGCTTCACGACGACGGTATTCAACAAAAAGGCAGCAATATTACATCAGAAAGATTGCGTTTCGACTTCAACTTCCCGCGCCCGTTGACGCAAGAGGAAATTCAGCAAGTCGAGAAAGTCGTCAACGACGAAATCGCAAAAGACAGCGAAATCAAACTTGAAGAAATGTCCGTTGAAGAAGCCAAAAACGCGGGCGCAATCGGCGTGTTCGACAACCGCTACGGCGACGTCGTCAAGGTTTATACGATAGGCATTTCCAAAGAAATCTGCGGCGGTCCGCACGCAAAACGCACGGGCGAACTCGGAAAATTCCGCATCGTCAAAGAGCAGTCCTCGTCTGCAGGCGTAAGACGTATCAAGGCGGTTTTGGAGTAAGAGAGTATGAAGTGCGACACTCACGTGCATAGCAACAATTCACACGACGGAAAGTTGCCGATTTCGCAAATCGTCGAGATAGCCAAGGCTCAAGGTCTTTGCTATCTTGCAACGACAGATCACCTCGATTACGACTTCGAGTACGGCAAAAATCGTGCGCCCGTGAGTTGGCCCAATCTCAATCTCGAAAAATATTACGAAGCGTGGAAAAGCGCAAAACAGACACTTGACGAGGACAAAAACAACACTTTAAACCTCTGTTTCGGCATTGAGGCGAGTTACGATTCGAGCCAAGCGGCAAAGGAAGCGTATCAAAAAACCATTGCAAAATATCCTTTCGACGTGGTGATAAACTCGGTGCATTGCGTGGACGGCTACGACGTGTATTTCAAAATGGCGTTCCTTTTCAAAACGAAAAAGAGGGTGTATCGCAGATATCTCGAAACCATTCTCGAAAGCCTTGACGCACCCTATCCGTACGACATAGTCGCACACATAGGCTACATTGCCCACGGCGCGCCTTATCGCGACAAACTGCTCAGATACAAGGATTTCCCAAACGAGATCGACGCAATCCTCAAAGGCATCATCGCAAGGGGCAAAACGCTTGAGGTCAACTTCCATCACGAGATGGCGCCGCAAAGAGATATCATCGAACGATATTTTGAACTCGGCGGACGAAAGATAAGTTACGGCTCGGACGCACACCGCGGCGATATCTGCAAAAACTTCGACGAGGCGTGCAGAATGCTCAAAGAAATCGGCTTCACGCACTTGAGCACGTTCGTCAAGCACCAAGAAGTCCTCGTTCCAATCGAATAATCCACACACAAAAGACAGTTTCTATTCGGGAACTGTTTTTTTGTGCAAACTCAACCCAATAAAAACGGACTTTCATTTGTATATACTGTAGAAGGATTTTTTTAGCACGATAACAAAATAAAAATAAGATATTCGGCAAGAAAATTGCTTGAATAAATACAAAAATTGAGGAGAAGAACTATGAAGATCAAAAGAATTTTAGTTGTAATGTTATTGCTTGTGCTTGTATGCACACTCTTCGTTGCTTGTAATGATGACAATGGCAACAAGGCAGATCCCGTTGCGCGACCGGCAGAGCAACCTGTGGAAAGAAAGCCGACAGCAGATCCGAATCCAAACAATCCGTATGATTACGATCAGTATAACACTGATTTCAGTCAGGGAGATTGGAATTTTGACGGAACGGCAATTCTCATTTACTTTACAAACACGGAAAGTTTGAACAACTTATTTTATGATTACGTGTTGGATGACTTTGACAAAGAAAAGTTCAGAAGTGTTGAAGATGCCCTACCATTTAATCTATCGACAATCAGAGAAAAAATTAAAAATGGGATTTTAGACACGGAAATCGAACGCTACAACAGAGAGTTGAGGCTTGAACTTGTCAATCCAAGCAAAGAAAACGTGTTAAGGTATATTGAAGAATTCAATCAGGACAAAGGGATAAAATGCTCTCAACCGGAGTTATACGGAAGTTGGCATAAAACCACAAGCGATCCGGGTATAAATTCCCAACATAATGCTTTTCAACAAATAAGTCTTTATGATGCATGGGATATTACGACGGGTTCTACGAGCATTACGGTCGGACTAGTTGATTCGGGAATAAACAAAACACATGAGGAATTGATAGGAAATATTTCAAACATAAGTGCATGTTGCTATAGAGAGCAAGATATTCGGCAAGCAAATTGCTTGAATAAATACAAAAATTGAGGAGAAGAACAATGAAGATCAAAAGAGTTTTAGTTGCAATATTATTGCTTGTGCTTGTATGCACGCTCTTCGTTGCTTGCAACGATGACAATGGTGTGGAACAGTTAACACGAAAACCTTGGGCTAAACCTGATCTCGATAATAAATACGACGATTCGAAGGCGTACTCAAACGGAGATAGTATAGATACTTGGGAGTTTCAAGGAGAGTATATCCTAGTTGTGTTGACAAATAGCGAGAGCCTGAACAATTTGTTTTATGATTACGAGGTCGATGATTTTGGAAAAGATAAGTTTATCAAAATCGAAAACAGACGATCTGAATCATTGGAAAAAATGCGCAATCAAGTCAAAAACGATATTGAATACGATTCACAAGATACAGACACAATCAATCCTAAGGAGTTCACGCGTAGTGTTAAGTTGACATTGAAGTATCCGAGTAGAGAAAATGCTATTACGTACATAAACGCATTGGAATCCTTATACTACGTTTTGTATGCTGTCCCGGATTCGGAAATTGGGGGCTCATGGTTTACATCTTTGAATAATCCACACACAGAAGACAGTTTCTGTTCGGGAACTGTTTTTTTGTGCAAACTCAACCCAATAAAAACGGACTTTCATTTGTATATACTATAGAAGAATTTTTTTAGCACGATAACAAAATAAAAAAACAAGATATTCGGAAAGCAAATTGCTTGAATAAATACAAAAATTGAGGAGAAGAACTATGAAGATCAAAAGAATTTTAGTTGCAATGTTATTGCTTGTGCTTGTATGCACGCTCTTCGTTGCTTGCAACGATGACAATGGAGGTGAACAGTTAACACGAAAACCTTGGGCTAAATCAGATCCAAACAACCAGTATGATTTGCTGTCGGATTCGCAAAGAATCGACTATAGCATAATGGACTTCGATGGAGAATACATTGTTGTCATTTTGACAAACAGCGAATCACTAAACAACTTATTCTATGATTACAAAGTAGAAGATTTTGGAGAAAACTGGTTCAAAGAGGCGGAAGTGCTAGATGCTGTAAGCGCAGATAAATTGGCTCGTATTCGTAAGCAAATCAAAAATTCAATAGCGTATGACTCAAATGATCCGCAAATGATAGATCCCGGCACTTATACGCGCGAAGTGAAGCTATATCTCAAAGAACCGGGAAAAGAAAACGCCTTGAGATATGGGGCAGAATTACTAAAAAACGATTACGTACGCAATGTTGAGCCGGATACAATCGGCGGCGTATGGTTTGGAACAACAAGTTCCGACCCGCAAATTGCAGATCAATGGGGCTTGGAAAAAATAAAAGCTTTCGATGCATGGGATATAACAACTGGTTCATCACGAGTAACAGTTGGTCATATCGATTCGGGAATATCTAGGTCACACGAGGATTTAGCAAGTAATGTGTCAACGACAGGGTATTCTGATGAAAGGGAAAATCCGTTTTCAGACACGGCAAATCATGGAACAAGAACAGCTGGTGTTATTGGGGCAGTTGGCAATAACGGGAAAGGCGTAAGCGGTGTATGCTGGAATGTAAATATTGTGTCACTAAAATCTTGTTTTGGATCTAGAACAGAGGATGCACAATTGGTAATAAATGCTATCGAGTACGCAAAAAACAATAATATAAAGTTGTTAAATTTTTCGGGAGGATTCTATGAAAGCGCAGAATTTGATAACAAGTATAAAGAGCCTTTACGCAGTGCTATCCAATCATACAATGGATTAATTGTGGTGGCTGCGGGAAACAGCGGATACAATATTGTTAACGAGAATGCCTCTGGTATAAAATTATATCCTCAAAGTTTTGAGCTGGATAATGTTTTAGTAGTTGGAGCAACAGATCGTGATGATACTGCGTGGAATAATTCTGATGGAGTATCAAATTATGGTAAGTCTGTTGTAGATTTATTTGCACCAGGAGTAGATATCCAGACAACAAGTGCCGCATCTGAAAAAGCATACGGTCAAGTAACGGGTACTTCATTGGCAGCGCCATTTGTTACCGGTGTTGCGGCACTTATGTTGTCGATAGAGCCTAATTTGACCGCTGAACAATTGAAATCGAGAATTATGTCAACGGTAGATCCTGTGCCTGCGCTGTCAAACCTTTGTGTTTCGGGCGGTAGACTCAATGCCAAGAAAGCGGTTGAGGCTCACGGACACAATTTGACCACTTGCACGTACACAAGCAACGGAGTAAGAAGAGGGCATAGCGTCAGTTGCGATTTCTGCAGTTATACCGACACCGAAGTGCACAACTGGAGTCCTGTGAAAGTTCCGAAGACGGAGATTGTGAAGTATCATATCTGCACCAAATGCTTGGAAAAAACCGAGATTATAGAAATTCCCCATCCGTCATCGTTGCTTGCGCCAAACGTGCTTGCGTTGATAAATGAGAAAGAGAGCGTGACGAGCGGAGATTTCGATATCGAAATAACCAAAGACGTTGCGATAGTCAAAAAAGACGGCAAGTATTATCTTATGATTGCTTGTGACGACGACGGCAACCCTGTAGCGGATTTGAGCAGGGTGATCAGAAAAGACGAAGTCATTTGACGCACCGTTTAGGGCACGCGCGCAAATTGCGCGCGTGCTTTTGCGTTTGTCTTGTCTGCGCACAAGTTTTCCGCAAAGCACGGCGTTTGCGTTCGTATTTGCCAAGTGTAGACGGAGCCGTATCGACAAAATGCACATATGCAATTAACAAATTGCGCATAATAGATAAGCAATTTCTTTGCGCACGATTGACTAATTATCAATCTTAGTTTATATTATATAGACGGCAAAGTTCGTTTTCGGCTTTGCAAATGAGGTGTATTTATGAAAAAGAATCTCGAAAAAATATTTGCTTCTTGCTCGATAGTCGTGGCAATCATTCTCATTATGGTGCTTGTCGTGACGGCGTTCGGCGGCATTGACGCAACCGAATTTGACAGCAAACTCGTCAGAGGACTGATCATTACGCTCGCAATACTTTATCTCGTTCTTTCGATCATCACTCTAGTGCTTATCTTCGTCAACAGCGACGTCGTCAAAGACATTACGCTCCGCGTGGAAAAGGGCGGCAGTGTGAGAGTGACCTCGCAAGTCGTCACCAAGTTCGTCAAGAGCACTTGCAAACAGATCGAGGGCGTAAAGTGCCAAAAGGTCGCGCTTGTCAGCGACGAATACGGCGTTCGCCTCAAAGTCAACGTCAAGGTTGTGGACAAGGACGTTCTGGAATCGGAAATGTATTTGCGCACTTTGCTCGAGGACGTGTTCCTCGGAGAATTCGGCTTCAAGTTCAGCTCGATAGAAATCAAAGTTATGGCACTCACGCCCAAGTATAAAGCGGATCAGGCGGACGTTCAGGCAAAGGTTGAAAAGAAGCTCGCCGAAATGAAAGACAAAGAGGAAAAAGCGGAACAAGAGATTCAACCCGAAGAAGGCGAGCAACAAGCCGAAGAAGTTGAGCTCGAGCAAGTCCAATCCGAACAAGCAGAGGGCGAAGAGACGGCGGAAGAAGCGCAAGACGCACAACCCGAAGAGGGCGAGGCCGTTGAGGAATCCGAAACTACGGAGGACGCTCAACTCGAAGAAGAATCCGAGCAAGCGCACGAGGCTGAAGCCGCTCAGGAAACCGATGCGGAAACCGACGAAAAGGCGGACTAATCAAAAACCGAATAACGTATGACGCCCACGGCGTCAGGAGGAAATAATGAAAGAAGTTTATCTTACCCAGGAAGGTCTCGAGGAGCTTAAGCAAAGACTTGACTATCTCATCGTTTATTTGCGTGAAGACGTTGCAAAGAAGTTGCAACACGCAAGAGAACTCGGCGACTTGTCCGAAAACGCGGAATACGACGCCGCAAAACAAGAGGAAAGCCAAGTTGCGTCCGAGATCAAGGATCTTGAAGAGCGCATCAAAAACGCCGTTATCATTGAAAAGAGCGGCACTCACAAAGTGTCCATCGGCAACACGATCACCGTCGAATATCTCGGAGAACTCGACGATGAAGAAGATCGCGTTATGACGGTTCAACTCGTCGGTGAAACCGAAGCGGATTTCGCAAAAGGCAAAATCAGCAACGAATCGCTTTTGGGCAAGGCTCTCGTCGGCAAAAAAACGGGCGACGTAGTCAGATTTTCAACTGCGCACGGCGACGAAGAGTACAAAGTCATCGGCATCAAATAACAACCAGCGTCAAATCGCACTTGCGCCTGTCGTTTTTCGGCAAGCGTATTGCTTTTTATAGAGAGAAATACAATGAGTGAAGAAATCCGCAACAATGCTCCCGAACAGGAAAAAGAAGTAGACGTCAACGAGGTGCGCAAGGTCAGAATCGCAAAACTCGACGAACTTGTTCAAAAGGGCGAAAATCCTTTTGAAATCACCTCTTACGAACGCACTGCCACGGCAGGACAGATTCTTGCAAACTACGACGAATTCGAGGGCAAAGAAGTCAGCATCGCGGGCAGACTTATGTCCAAGCGTATTATGGGCAAGGCAAGTTTCGGTCACCTTATGGACAACGACGGAAGAATGCAGGGCTATTTCAGCCGTGACGATATGGGTGTTGACGAATATCAGGCGTTCAAAAAACTCGACGTCGGCGACATAATCGGCATCAAAGGCTTCGTTTTCAAAACCAAAACCGGCGAAATCTCGATCCACGTCAAGAGCGCGACCTTGCTTTCTAAATCCTTGCTGCCGCTTCCCGAAAAATTTCACGGACTCCGCGATCCCGAACTGCGTTTCCGTCAACGATACGTTGACCTTATCGCAAATCCCGAAGTCAAAGACGTGTTTATCAAGCGCAGCAAAATCATTTCCACGATACGCGAAGTGCTAGACAAAAAAGGATTTATCGAGGTTGAAACCCCCGTCCTCAACACGCTTGCAGGCGGCGCGAACGCACGTCCGTTCATCACGCACCACAACACCCTCGATATCGATATGTATATGCGAATCGCAACCGAGTTGCACCTCAAACGTTGCATCGTCGGCGGATTTGAAAAAGTTTACGAAATCGGTCGTCAGTTCCGCAACGAGGGTATGGACACCAAGCACAATCCCGAGTTCACCACGATCGAACTTTATCAGGCGTATGTGGATTACAACGAGATGATGCGCATCACCGAGGAACTTTACACCACGGCGGCAGAGCGCGTATGCGGCGGTTTGGATATCGTCTATCAAGGCACGCCTCTTTCTCTCAAAACTCCGTGGGAACGTCTTACGATGGTTGAAGCGGTGAAGAAGTACACGGGGCTTGATTTTGACAATCAACCTCTTGCCGATCTCATCGCGGCAGGCAACGAGATGGGGCTCGAAATGGCGGCAGACACCTCTTGGGGACACGCCCTTTACAATATTTTCGACGCTTTTGTCGAAGAAAAACTCACGGGCCCGGTGTTCATCACCGATTATCCCGTCGAGGTCAGTCCTCTTGCCAAAAAGAAACCCTCCGATCCGCGCCTTACCGAAAGATTTGAGTTCTTCATCTGCGCCAGCGAGGGTGGCAACGCTTTCAGCGAACTCAACGATCCTCTCGATCAACGCTCTCGTTTCGAGCAGCAGATGCTTGCCAAAGCCAAAGGCGACGAAGAAGCCCAACCCTACGACGAGGATTTCTGCACCGCACTCGAATACGGTATGCCGCCCACAGGCGGACTCGGCATCGGCATCGACCGAATGGTGATGTTCCTCACGGATTCGGCGTCGATACGTGACGTGCTTTTGTTCCCCACCATGAAACCTCTCAAATGAGCCATTGAGCGAATAACTGCGGCAGAGCCTCGCACTCAAACAGTCACGTACGACAAGTACGCTTCTGTCTGCTTGCGAGGCTCTTTCTTGTTCTTCATCTCAATGGACTCATTTGAGCAAAAAAAGACTTTTTCGTGCACACATCTCAATCATCACTTGAGAAACACTACAAAATTTCAACAAATCATTTTAACAGACTCATCTAATACAAAACATTTTCATTTTCTAAAAACTACAGCGAGTTCGCAGTTTTTCTTTATATATTTTTAAGTTGAAAATCATTTTATCTATGTTATAATTTATCCATAAATATATACGAGGTGCACGATGAGTTTCAACATTTTGCTTGCAGAGGACGACGAGGATATAGTCAAACTGCTCAAACTCTATCTTGAAAACGAGGGGTTTAACACCTTTTGGGCAAAGGACGGCGTGGAAGCGACGGAGATTTTCGACAAAGAGAAAATCGACCTTGCGCTCGTCGATATAATGATGCCCCGAATGAACGGCTACGAACTCACCAAGTACGTTCGTCAAAAAAGCAATATTCCCATCATCATCTTGTCGGCGGCGCAACTCGACAGCGACAAAATTCTCGGGTTGAATCTCGGCGCGGACGATTATATGGTCAAACCGTTCAATCCGCTCGAACTCGTTGCGCGCATCAATGCAAACCTTCGCCGTTTCTACAAACTCGGCAATGCGCAAGAGGAGAGCGACGGCAAAATCACCATCGGAGAACTCACGCTTGACACGAATATGCTCACTCTCGAAAAGAGAGGCGTACCCGTCAATCTCACCGCAACGGAATACAAAATTCTGCTTATGCTCATGAAGTCGCCGGGCAGGGTTTTCACCAAGATGCAGATATACGAAGAGGTCAACGGCGACTACTACGCAAATGACGACAACACCATGATGGTACACATCTCAAATCTTCGCGACAAGATCGAGGACGACCCCAAAAATCCTCGATACATAAAAACGTTAAGAGGGCTCGGATACAAGGTTGAAAAACAATAACTTTGCACAACCTGACGATTATACGGTGCAAAACGGCGCTTCAAGTGCCGATTCGGACGATGATCGCAACAAAAAAACGGGGCGTGGAAATCACGGAATCCACCCCCGCATTGACAACGCAAGTTTTCTTGCGTTGCTTATTCGCAGTTTTGTATCATTCTCGCTCATCATCATTTTGGGCGTTATTCTCATATTCACACTGGCAAACTGGGCTTTCTCAAAAGACGGTATCAACTTAAGACAAAAGGATATTCCCGACTATAAATCTCAGCTCGAAAGCGGCAATTATTCAAAAATCCCGGCGAGAAAAATCCTCGGCGACAGCGGCTGGTTCGAAGTGGTTTCTTCAAGCGGCGAAGTCGTTTATTCGACTCTTGCGCAGAAAAACGAGTATACGCTCGGCGAACTCGACTGCATCGCGCGCTACAACGTATCCGAAACGCGTGCCGTACACAATTTCAAACTTGCAACCAACAAATACAATTATCTCATCACCATAAGTTATCGTGACAGCGAGGGCAATCCTCAAGAACGTTATTATCTTTTGAGCAAGAGCGACGAGAACGTTTATAGCATCGTATCTTCGTCCATTTCCACAACCAGAACGTCGTTCACGCAAAAGGAATACGATTACCTCACGTACAACGCAACCCACGGCGAGCAAACGCTTTTCAAGTTTTCCTTCGAGGGTGCGGACGGTGAAGATTATTATGCGGTTTTCAATGCCGAAAAGCGAAACAACAGCGCAGTGACTTATCTGTTTGTCATCGTAGTGGCGTTGTGCATCCTTGCGCTGTTTGCAACGGTTATGGTGTTTTATATCCGCTATATCAACAAGCACGTTCAAAAACCGCTTGCCACGCTTTCGCAGGCAATGACCACCTTCCCGACGCAAGAGAAGCATAATCACCTTGACTACAAAGGCTCGAAGGAATTCGAGCATCTCTACGACAGTTTCAACGAAATGGTAGATATTCTCGACGCGAGCGAGGAGCAAAGGCTTATGCTCGAAGGCGACAAACAGCGTATGCTTGCAGGTCTTTCGCACGATCTCAAAACGCCCGTCACCATTATACAGGGCTTCGCGAAAGCGATAAAAGACGGACTTGTGAGCGAAGAGGACAAGCAAAAATATTTGCAGATAATTCTTACCAAATCCGATCAGATGGCGGATTTGATAAATCAGTTTTACGAGTACAACAAACTCGAGCATCCCGATTTCGCGCTTGACAAAAAGCCGTGCGACGTTGCCGAACTTGCAAGAACTTTCCTTGCCGACATATACGACGAATTCGAGCTCCAAGGCTACAATCTCGACGCGCAGATATGCGAAGAAAGGCTTGTTTGCGACGTGGACAAAGGACAACTTTTGCGAGTGTTTGAAAATCTCACGAGCAATTTCTTCAAGTATACTCCGCAAGGCTCGACGTTGCGTTTCGGCGTGCAAAGAGAGGACGACAAAGTCAAAATTTCTCTTGCCGACAACGGTCCCGGCATAAACGAAGAATCCAAGGCGGACGTGTTCGAGGCATTCGTGGTGGGTGAGAAATCCCGCAATAAGCAAGGCTCGGGATTAGGGCTTGCCGTGTGCAAAAAAATCGTCACTATGCACGGCGGCACGATTGAACTCGCAAAAGAGCCTATCGAAGGTTTCACGACGGAATTCGACGTGACTCTTCTTCTCAAAGAGGACGCGGCGCTATGAGATTTGAGGCGAAAACGTTTGCAAAACTCAATCTTTCGCTTGCGGTGACGGGCAAGAGAGGCAATCTTCACACTCTCGATATGATAATGTACCCGTATGAAAAATACGCCGACAGAGTGTCGTTTTATCCCGTTGACGGAACGGATAGTTTTGAAATCGATATTGTCGGCGGTTTCGACGGTCTTGACGAAAAAAGATTCTTGGATTTCGCAAGCGACAAACTCAACGCCGTCGCAAAAGAGTTTTCGATCGGCGGCAAACTTGAAATTTTCAAAGGTATACCTCTCGGCGCAGGACTGGGCGGCTCTTCCGCAACCGTCGCTTGCGCGGTGAAAGTCGCAAAGGAATATTTGCTCTCAAAAGGTCAAAACATCCGTTTAGATATGCGTTTTTTGTTGTCTTTGGGCAGCGACGTTCCGTATATGATTCAGGGCGGAGCGTGCAGAGTATCGGGTGTAGGCGAGATTCTTGAGCCGTTGCCGTACGAGGGTAGAATCGACGTCGAAGAGATTATTGCGAAAGGCGGAAGCGACAGCGGAAAATGCTATGAAGCATACGATGAAATTCACGAAGGCGATTACGATTCGCAAAACGTGCCTGCAAGCGTAAACGAGGCGTTGAGGGTTCTTCGCAACGACCTTTTCGAGCCTGCGTGCGCTTTGAATCCGCAAATAAAGAGCGCGTACGACGAGTTGAAAAGCAAGGGATTCGACAAGGTGCTTATGTCGGGAAGCGGAAGCACGGTTTTTGCAATAAAGGGTTTCGTCGAATAAAAACGTTACAAAAACACGAAATAAAATTCATTTTTTTACATTTTCCACAAAAAATTCATTACAAATTTTGCATTTTTGCAAAAAATATATTGATTTGCTCTTGTATGCGCGCGCGATTTTTGTTACAATATCCGTAAATAAGATTAAAAGTATATCCATACGATAAGGGATTTGCTTTCGGAGATTGAAATGGCAAAACAAAAAGACAGTTATGCAAGTTATTTGTTCCACGAAGGAACGAATTATCAGGCGCATAAAATGTTCTCGCCCGCACCGAGTTCGGAAGACGGAGTTGACGGTTGGGATTTCGCCGTATGGGCGCCCAACGCTTCGTCGGTATCGGTCGTGGGCGATTTCAACGGATGGGACGTGAACGCAAACCGTATGCAAAAGCAGGACGACGGTGTGTGGACGACCTTCGTTGCGGGCGCAACTCAATTTCAGGCGTACAAATACGCAATCACTTCCGAGCACGGAGAAACGGTATACAAGTGCGACCCTTACGGTCTGCATTTCGAAACCGCACCTGCCAACGCATCAAAACTTTACGACCTTTCGGGCTATCGTTGGAAGGACAAAAAGTGGATGAGAGAGAGGGAAAACTTCAATCCGTATGGCTCGCCTATCAATATTTACGAAATCCATTTCGGTTCTTGGAAGAAGTATTCGGACGGCAACTATATCAATTACAGCGCAATGGCTGACGAACTCATCCCGTACGTCAAAAAGATGGGCTACACGCACATCGAGGTTATGCCGTTGACGGAATATCCCTTTGACGGAAGTTGGGGTTATCAGACCACGGGCATGTTTGCTCCGACGTCGCGTTACGGCACGCCCAAGGATTTGATGGAATTCATCGATCGTTGTCACAGAGCCGGCATCGGTATAATTCTCGACTGGGTGCTTGCGCATTTCCCGCGCGACGAGCAAGGACTGCGTCTTTTCGACGGCACCCCGCTTTACGAGTACGCCGATCCGCGCAAGGGCGAGCATAAAGAGTGGGGCACGATGGTTTACGATTTCGGCAAAAACGAAGTCAAATCTTTCCTCATTTCGGCGGCAATGTTCTGGTTTGACGTTTATCATATCGACGGAATCCGTTGCGACGCGGTTGCGAGCATGCTATATCTCGATTACGGCAGAAAGGACGGAGAGTGGGCGCCCAACCAATACGGCGGCAATTATAATCTCGAAGCGAAGGACTTTTTGAAGCAGATGAACACCGCGATTCTTTCAAAGTATCACGGCGCGCTCACGATTGCCGAGGAAAGCACGGCTTATCCGATGATAACCAAGCCTGCCTACGAAGGCGGACTCGGCTTCAATTTCAAGTGGAATATGGGGTGGATGAACGACAGTTTGCATTATCTGTCGCTCGACCCGTTCTTCAGAAAGGACAACCACAACAATCTTACTTTTGCAATCACGTACGCTTATAGCGAAAACTACATTCTTCCCATCTCTCACGACGAGGTCGTACACGGCAAATGCAGTATGATCAACAAAGTGCCGGGCGATTACGATCAGAAGTTTGAAGGGCTCAAAGCGTTTTACGGCTTTATGATGGGGCATCCCGGCAAAAAACTCAACTTTATGGGCAACGAGTTTGCGCAGTTCATCGAGTGGAATTACGCCCAACAACTCGACTGGTTCTTGCTCGATTATCCCCGCCATCGCACCTTCCAGAAGTTTATGAAGGACCTCAACGCTTTTTATCTCGAAAACAAGGCAATGTGGCAACTCGACTGCACTTACGACGGGTTCAAGTGGATAGTCGTGGACGACAACTCGCAAAATGTCGTATCTTTCATTCGCAAGGCGGCGGACGGCGAATACGTCATTTGCGTTGTCAATTTCTCACCCGTGGAAAGGCTCAAATACGTTATGGGCGTACCCGAAGGCGTGACGTACAGGGCGGATCTGTACTCCGCGCTCAAAAAGTACGGCGGCGAAGAAGAAAGACGTCCCTCGTTCAGAGCGAGCGCGAAGCCCTCGCACGGTTATCCGTATTCAATCAAAGTCAATATTCCCAAAAACTCTGTTATGTTTTTGAAGCCGGAATATAAGGAGGAAAAATAAATGAGCAAAATTTCCAAAAAGGAATGTATCGCAATGCTTCTTGCAGGCGGACAGGGTACGCGCCTGGGCGTGCTGACCTCTTCGGTTGCAAAGCCGGCAGTGCCGTTCGGCGCGAAGTACCGCATCATCGATTTTCCGCTTTCCAACAGCATAAACAGCGGCATCGATACCATCGGCGTGCTTACGCAGTATCGTCCCTTTGAACTTCATCAATACATCGGCAACGGGCAGCCGTGGGACTTGGACAGACTCAGCGGCGGCATCTACGTTTTGCCTCCGTATATGGGAGCGAAGTCGGGCGAGTGGTACAAGGGCACCGCAAACGCGATTTACCAAAACATAGACTTTATCGACAACTATAGCCCTGATTACGTAGTGATTCTGAGCGGTGACCATATCTACAAGATGGATTATCACGATATGCTCAAAGAACACAAACGCAACAATGCGGATTGCACCATAGCGGTTCGTGACGTGCCAATCGAAGAGGCGAGCAGATTCGGTATTCTCAATCTCAAAAAGAACAGCAAGCAGATTGAGGAATTCGAGGAAAAGCCCAAAAATCCCAGAAGCACCAAGGCGTCGATGGGCATCTATATCTTCACGTGGGAGAAACTCCGCAAATATCTCGTCGAGGACGAAAACGACAAGCAGAGCGAAAACGATTTCGGCAAAAACATCATTCCCAAGATGCTTGCCGACGGACAGAGAATGTACGCTTATCAATTCGACGGCTATTGGAAGGACGTGGGAACGATATCTTCTTTGTGGGAAGCGAATATGGATGTTCTTAAGGGCGAGGAATTGCATCTTGACGACGATAAATGGAAGATTTACGCGCGAAACAACGCCGAGCCGCCACACTACGTCGCTCCGACGGGCAACGTCATCAATTGCCTTGTCAGTGAAGGTACGGTTATCAACGGCACGGTCAAAAACAGCATAATCTCCAACTCGGTCAAAATCGGCAAAGACGCGTATATCGAAGAGTCGGTCATCATGCCCGGCGCTGTCATCGAGGACGGTGCGGACATTAGATATTCTATCGTCGGCTGGAATGCGACCGTGGGCAAGAACTCTATGGTCGGCGAAACGCTCGATCATTGCAACCCCGGCGAGTGGAAGATAAGCGTAATCGCACCCAACTACACTCTTGCGCCCAACTCCGTTGTCGGCGCAAACGAAATGATAGGTTAAGGAGGGGAATAATATGAAAAACAATACGATGGGCGTTTTGTTCGCATCCGATCCGGACAGCCATCTCAACGATTTGACGATTCATCGCACCACGGCATCGTTGCCGTTTGGCGGAAGATATCGTCTTATAGACTTCACTTTGTCCAACCTCGTGCACGCCAACATCACCACGATAGGCATCGTCACGCGCAACAATTACAACTCTCTTATGGACCATCTCCGTATGGGCAGAGATTGGGACTTGAACAGAAAAAACAGCGGCTTGACGTTGTTCCCTCCGTTTGCGTTCAACAGTGAGCACAAGGTGTACAAGGGCAAAATCGAAGCGTTGTTCAACCTGCGCGGTTACCTTATGAACAACAACGAGGAGTACGTGGTCATTTCCAACACGAATATTGCGTACAATATCGATTTTGACGAGGTTGAGGCGTTCCATATTGAAAAGGGCGCAGACATCACGGTTTTGACCTACAACACCGACGACGTCACACCCAGAAAACTCGTCATCTCGTCCGACAAGAATCATCGCATCACGGATATGCGTTACGCAGTGGCAAGCGACACGGGCAAGCAACAATGCAATCTCAACATATACTTTGTCAAAAAGGATTTGCTCATTTCCCTCGTTGACAACGCCTATGCACACGGTTGCTACGATTTTGAAAAGGATATCCTTCAAGAAAACTTGTCCGACTTGTACATTATGAACTACGAAGTAAAGGAATACGTTGCCGTCATCGACCGTATCCCCACCTACTTCAAGCGCAGCATGGAGCTGCTCAAACCCGAAGTGAGAGAGCAACTCTTCTACAAACACTCCACAATTCTCACCAAGGTCAAAGACAGCGTACCCGCAAGGTATAAAGAGGGCGCAAACGTCAAAAATTCCATCATAGCCGATGGTTGTGTCATCGACGGTACCGTTGAAAACTCAATTCTTTTCCGTTCCGTCAAGGTCGGCAAAGGCGCCGTCATTCGCAACTCCATCGTCATGGAAGACACCATCGTTATGGAAAACGCGTCTCTTGACTACACCATCACCGACAAAGACGTCATCATTCAGCCGGGCAGAGTGTTGAGCGGGTATGAGACTTATCCTATGGTGGTTGTCAAAGGCAAAGTAATTTAATTGCGCTATTTGGCGTGATACTGCGTCAGCGCGTCTTGCTCATCAATTCACGTACACTCAAGTACGTTGGGATTGCTGTTCAAGCCACACTTCCTTGTCTGACGCGCAAATATCGCGCTCAAATAAATAACTTAAACTCACTATATATAAGGCTTCGCCTTTCTCAATTATTAATTATTAATTAATAATTATTAATTAAAAAAACTCCCACTCAGGAGGGATTTATGAAAATACTATTTGTTGCATCAGAAGCAATGCCGTTCGTTCGCTCGGGCGGACTCGGTGACGTTGCAGGCGCACTGCCAAAGGCTTTGAACGCCCAAGGACACGATTGCAGAGTCATCATTCCTTTTTACAAAGAGGAAATCAAAGAAAATTTCCGCGATACGTTCAGATTCGTGGCGTCAACGTTTGTGGATTTGAGTTGGCGTAAACAATACTGCGGGGTGTACGAGGCGGTATACGACGGTGTGACGTATTATTTCGTTGACAACGAGTATTACTTCAAGCGCAAAGGACTTTACGGCCACTTTGATGACGGCGAGCGTTTTGCGTTCTTCTCCAAGGCGGTTCTCGAGGTTCTGCCGCTCATCGATTTCTATCCGGACGTGCTTCACGCCAATGATTGGCACACCGCGCTTACGCCGGTATTCCTTGACGTGTTCTATCGTTTCAACGACGATTATCAGCGCATAAAGACCGTGTTCACCATTCACAACATAGAGTTCCAAGGCAAGTACGGCGACAATCTCATCGGAGATATTCTCGGTTTGCCGGACTGGGCGCGTCCGCTCGTGATGAACGGCGATTGCGTAAACTATATGAAGGGCGGTATAGAGTCTTCCAACGCAGTCACCACCGTCAGCGAAACGTATGCGCAAGAGATCCTCGACCCGTTCTATTCCTACGGACTCGAGGGCATACTCTCCAATCGTCGCTTCAAACTTCACGGAGTCGTCAACGGCATAGATCAAACCGTTTATAACCCCAAGACGGACAAAAAACTGTTTGAAAACTACACCGTCAAAAACTACGCCGCGAAGAAAGCGCAAAACAAGAAGGCGCTTTGCGAAATGATAAATCTGCCTTACGACGAGAATCGTCCGCTCATTGCCATGGTGACGAGACTCACAGAGCAGAAAGGGCTCGATCTCGTAGGTACGGTCATCGATGACGTTATGAGAGCAGACGTACAAGTCGTTGTGCTCGGCACGGGCGACTGGAAGTATGAGAACATGATAAAGTCGGTCGAAGAGCGTCACCCCAATAAATTCAGAGCGATACTCGCATTTTCGAGCGACCTTGCAAGCAAACTTTACGCGGCGAGCGACATATTCCTTATGCCGTCCAAGTTTGAGCCGTGCGGATTGTCGCAACTCATCGCAATGAAGTACGGTTCGGTGCCCGTCGTGCGTGAAACGGGCGGCTTGAAAGACACGGTTCCCGCATACAATCCCGAAACGGGCGAGGGCAAAGGTTTCACTTTCAAGACATACAACGCATACGATATGCTTGACGCGATCTGGCGCGCATACGCAACCTACAACGACAAGGACAACTGGGACAAGATCGTCAAAAACGATATGAATTCCGATTTTGGCTGGGACGTGAGCGCAAAGAAGTATATCGACATCTATCAAAGTCTGTAAGAATCAACCGTCGCAAACCAACCAATCGATAAGCGGCGAAAAAAATAAAAACTAATTATCTTTCGTCCGGGGGAAAGCGGAAGGAAGGAAAGGATATGAAATTCAAAATAACTCAAAAGGAAATCGAAAATCACATTTCCGGAGTGTTGACCAGTTATTTCGGTGTCAAAGCCGAAGACGCAAGCAAGGCGCAAATCTACCGTGCCACTTGTATGGTCGTTCGCGATTTGTTGACCACCGAGCGCGTCAATTTCAAAAAGGAATGTCGTGCGCAGAACGCCAAGCAAGTTTATTATATGTCAATGGAATTTTTGCTCGGCAGGTCGCTTCGCAACCATCTTTTCAATATGGGTATAACCGAAGAAGTCACCAAAGCGGTGGAAAGTTTCGGTGTCAAGATGGACGAAATTTATGCCTTTGAACCCGACGCAGGGCTCGGAAACGGCGGTTTGGGCAGACTTGCGGCGGCGTATATGGACGCTCTCACGTCTTGCGATTATCCCGCAAACGGATTCTGCATCCTTTACGACTACGGCATTTTCAAACAAGTCGTAGTTGACGGATGGCAACTCGAGCAACCCGACGATTGGCTCAAAATGGGCGACGTATGGCTCAATCCTCGTCCCGAGGAAACCTATCAGGTCAAATTCGGCGGCGTAGTAGACCAAAACTGGCAAGACGGCAAACTCACCGTTACGCAAAGAGATTGCACTGTCGTCAACGCCGTTCCGTACGATATGAACGTGTCCGGTTACGACACGAGTGCGGTCAACAGATTAAGACTTTGGAAGTCGCAAGCCCCTCAAGATTTCGATATGGATATGTTCAGCAAAGGCGAGTATATCAAGGCAATCGAAGCAAAGGCTATGGCGGAATCCATCAACAAGGTTCTTTATCCTGCCGACGACCATATCGAAGGCAAATCGTTGCGCCTTAAACAACAATACTTCTTCGTTTCGGCGTCCATTCAATCCATTTTGCGCCGTCACTTGAAGTTCAACCCGAGCCTTGACAACCTTGCCGACAGAGTGGCAATCCACATCAACGACACGCACCCGACGCTTTGTATTCCCGAGCTCATGCGACTTTTGCTCGACGAGTACGGTTACGGCTGGGATCAGGCGTGGGATATCGTCACGCACGTCATTTCCTACACCAACCATACGGTTATGGCGGAAGCGCTTGAAAAGTGGCCTCAAAGCCTCTTCCAAAGCCTTCTTCCGAGAATTTTCCAAATCATACAGGAAATCAATCAACGTTTCTGCGGCGAATTGTGGGCGTTCTATCCCAACAACTGGGACGTCGTCAATCGCAACGCAGTGCTTTCAAACGGACAAGTCAAGATGGCAAATCTCTGCCTTGCGACCTCGCACACCATCAACGGCGTGAGCGCGCTCCACAGCGACATTCTCAAAAACGACGTTTTTGCGGACTACTACCGTATGCATCCCGAAAAGTTCACCAACGTCACCAACGGCATCACGCACAGACGTTGGGTTGCGCAGGCAAATCCTCGCCTTGCGAGTTTGCTCAACGAACTTATCGGTGACGGCTGGCTCAAAGACGCAGACAAATTGCAAGACCTTCAAAGATATATGGGCGACAGACAAGTGCTTGACCGTCTTGCCGACATCAAACATAAAAACAAGGAAGACCTTGCAAAGTATATCCTTGAACACAACAACGTCGTCGTCAATCCCGACAGCATCTTCGACGTACAGGTGAAGAGATTGCACGAGTACAAGCGCCAACTTCTCAATGCGCTCAACATTCTCGATCTCTATCTTCAACTCAAAGAGAATCCGAATCTCGACATTCAGCCCCGCACGTTTATCTTCGGCGCAAAGGCGGCAAGTGCCTACTATATGGCAAAGCAAATCATCCGCTTCATCTGCGCGCTTGGCGATCTTGTCAACAACGATCCCGACGTCAAGGGCAAACTCAAAGTCGTTTTCCTTGAAAACTACCGCGTATCTCTTGCCGAAATCATTATGCCGGCGGCGGAAGTCAGCGAGCAAATCTCTCTCGCAGGCAAAGAAGCAAGCGGCACGGGCAATATGAAGTTTATGATCAACGGTGCTCTCACCATCGGCACGCTCGACGGTGCGAACGTTGAAATTCACAGCGAAGTCGGCGACGGCAATATCTTCCTCTTCGGCATGCTTGCCAACGAGGTTGAGGATCTTTGGAGAAGAGGCTACAATCCTTCTCATTATTATCAAACCAATCCTCGCATCAAACGCCTCATCGACACGCTTCGCCAAGGCGTCAACAACATTTCTTTCGGCGAAATAGCCGATTCGCTCACCACCGGTCGCGGCGGACAACCCGACAGTTACATGGTCCTTGCCGACTTCGACAGTTATTCTGCCGCACAACGTCGCGTCAACGACATCTACCTTGACAAAGAAACTTGGAATCGCATGTCCCTCGTCAACATTGCCAAAGCGGGATTTTTCGCAGCGGACAGGTCGGTGGAGGAGTATGCGACTCGCATCTGGAATCTCCAAAAAGTGCGTCATTGAGCAAATAGCCGCGGCAGACGCATCTTGCCGCCAAGTCACGTACGCTTAGTACGTTAGGCTTGTCGGCAAGATACATCTTTCTTGCTATTTATCTCAATGACACACTTTTTGATCAAAAGTGCTTGAGTTAATAAACATAGACAGTAACGTAGAGTGTCATCTCATTTACGTCAAGTAAATTAGGGTTGCCGTTCGGGCATCGCTTCCTCGTTATTCATCTCAATGACACACTTTTTGGCTTAAAGAAATGTGCTTGGGTGATAACACCGACAGAAAATCTCGCACACAAACAGTCACGCACGCAGAGTACGCTCCTGTCTGCTTGCGAGGCTCTTCCTTGCTATTCATCTTAATGACACACTTTTTTAGATTTATAAGATAAAAGATGACTATGTATTCACCACTTATACACAAAAAACCCTACGGTGCAAGCGTATGCAATCAGGCAACGCAAATCACGTTTCCTATTCCGAGTTCGCTTCAAATCAAGCGAGTATTTATCGTATTGCGTCAAGTCTTTGGCGAGGGTGGAGCGGTGAGCGGCGATTCTTTGCGTTACGAACTTCCGTTTTCTCACAGCGGTGAAAGTCAAGACTTTTTTGAAGGAGCGTTTGCTTTGTTCGAGTGGGGAATATGGCAATATCGTTTCGAGGGTGAGTTTTCGGACGGCAATCTTGCGTTCTTTGGAAGAGGACTTGACGGAACGGCTGTAAGAGGCAATTGGTTGCCCGAATGGCAGTTGACCGTCACGAAACGCGACTATAAAACGCCGAATTGGGCAAAACAGGGCGTCATTTATCAAATTTTTGCAGATAGATTCTGCAAGGTCGGCGACAAACCTTTCACAAAGAGAGGACGGTTGCACTCCGATTGGTACGAGCGCCCCGACATAGCCGAAGACGACAAAGATTATCGCGCGGACGACTTTTTCGGAGGCAACGCAACGGGTATAATTTCAAAACTCGATTATCTCAAAACGTTCGGAGTGAGTTGCATCTATCTTTCTCCTATTTTCGAATCTTGCTCCAACCATCGCTACGACACGGGAGATTATCTCAAAATCGATCCTTTGTTTGCAACGGAAGAGGAATTCGCAACTCTGATTGAAAAGGCAAAAGAGAAGGGCATACGCATTATGCTTGACGGCGTTTTCAACCATACGGGCTCGGACAGCAGATATTTCAACAAGGAAGGCACATACGACAGCCTCGGCGCATATCAGAGCAAGCAATCTCCATATTACGACTGGTACTACTTTACGCATTATCCCGACGAGTACGCTTGTTGGTGGGGAAGCACCGTCGTGCCCACGGTCAACAAGAGTGCAAAAGGCTTTTGCGATTTGATACTCGGCGAAAACGGAGTTATAGACAAGTGGTCTAAACTCGGCGTCAAGGGTTGGCGACTCGATGTTGTTGACGAACTGCCGATTGATTTCACCGACAAACTCTGCGCACGCATCAAGAGTGAGGGCGACGATATGCTCGTTGTCGGCGAGGTCTGGGAAGACGCCTCGATAAAGATTGCGTACAGCGAGTGGCGACCGTATTTTATGGGCGAACAACTTGATTCGGTTATGAACTATCCGTTCAAAGAGGCGATTTTGGCGTATGCCTTGAGCGACGACAAAAACGCGTTCGTGTCCGACGTCACCGCCATACTCGAGCATTACCCAAAGCAGTCGCTCGACGTATTGATGAATCTTATCGACAGTCATGACACCGCCCGCGCTCTCACCGTCCTATCGGGAGTCAAGCCACCGTATTCCAAAGCGGACAGAGCGGATTTCGCCCTCACACGCGAGCAGTACGATCTTGCAAAGCGCAGACTCAAACTTGCAAGTGCACTTCAATACACTCTTCCGGGCGTTCCTTGCGTGTTCTACGGCGACGAAGCGGGCAAGCAAGGCTATGAAGACCCCCTTAACCGCGGAACGTATCCGTGGGGAAGAGAGGATTCCGAGTTGATTGAACACTATCGCACACTCGGGAAATTCAGAGAGAAATACGCCAAGTTGTTGCAAGGTGAAACCCATTTTATTTCCGATCGCGACAAACTCATATTCGAGCGCACTAGCGAAGACGGTACACTGCGTGTCGAGTCGCAAGGCTTGCGTCTTTTGGCAATCGTAAACGGAAAAACGGAATTGGCAATTAATAATGAATAATTAATAATTGCGGGTGGGGTTGCACCCCACACCCCAAACGCACACTTGTTCGTTGCCTACTTATTAACAAAATCCTCCTGTTTGAAAACAAAACAAAAACCCCTGTCCGCTCTTATTGCAGAGCGGACTTATTAACGGTCACTCATTCGCAGCGTTCTTATACACGGTATCTGCCATTTCGAAGACGGAATCCGAGCCGCAAGGCGGCGAGCATATGAGCGCCGCGCTCTCGTCGCACACAAGCCCCATTGCTCCAACCGCAACTTGTTGCAGTTGTTCGCTTTGGTTCTTTGTGCTCCTCTTCCCACACGACGAAAACTGTGCTTTCATCGTTATAACTCACGCTTTTGTTCGCTTGTTTTCGTCGTGTGTGAGCCTTGTGTGCGCAGTAC
>JBNMJA010000002.1:0-55155 GCA_050873585.1 Bacillota bacterium
AATCATAGCGGCGTCGCGCTCGTCCGTGTTGATAAGTTTAAGCTCTCCGCAAGTGCCTTTTGCAAGGGGTTGCTCGACCTTTTCGGATGCAACGTCCTCTTCTTTTTTATCCTTTTTCCAAAACGTCATTTTGGCTTTGAGGTTTTGCACCTTGTCGTTCCACTCGGGATGCTTTTCTTTGAGCTTCTCGCTTCCGTCGAATATTTTGCCGACAAGCGAAACGATGAGCATAAGCAAAATCAAGACGATAAACACAACCACGATGCCGATGAGTGCAAGCAAAAGCGCGTCGGTCACTTTGAGAGGGTCGGTTCTATTCAAGATTCCGCAAAGAATGATATCGTTCATAGTTCACCTCTTATTCTTCAACGGGAGAAATGGTGTATTTGACCACTTTTTCTTCTTTCGCTTTACGAGCCGCGAAATACTTTTCGGTCACTTGCGGGAAGAGGATGTAAGAAAGCACGTCCTCATCGTTCTTTGCAATGCCTTTAAGCACTTCTTTGGTCTTTTCAAAGACGGGTTCGAGAGTGTCGGCATATCTGCCTTCGACGGGCTTTTCGTCGCCGAGAGCCTTTTTGACGACTTCGGGATTGATAGGCGCGGGAGAAGTGCCGTACTCGCCTCTGCAATATGCTTTGACTTCTTTGGAGATATTCTTATATCTCTCGCCCGAAAGCACGTTATTTGTTGCCTGCACGCCGACCATTTGGCTCATAGGCGTGACGAGGGGCGGATAACCGAGATCTGCTCTGACCTTTGGCGTTTCGATAAGCACTTGCTCGAACTTATCCATAGCGTTTTGCGCTTTGAGTTGGGATACGAGGTTTGAGAGCATACCGCCGGGCACTTTGTACGTGAGAGCGTCGGTGTCGGTGGTGAGCATCTTGGGATTGAGCGTGCCGTCTTTGAGGTATTCGTCTCTTATAGGCTTGAAGAAGTCGTTGACTTGTTTGAGCACGTCGTCGTTAAGCCCCGTTTCGTAGCCGAGTTGTTTGAGCGCGATATTGATGGTTTCGGTCGCAGGTTGGCTCGTGCCGCCGCTAAAGCATGACGTTGCGGTATCGATAACGTCCACGCCTGCCTCGATAGCCTTCATATATGTCATATACGCCATACCCGTGGTGCAGTGAGTGTGCAACACGACGGGGATTTTGACTTCGTTTTTGATTGCGCCGATAAGTTCGTACGCCTCGAACGGAGTCATCGTACCTGCCATATCCTTGACGCAGATAGTCGCAACGCCCATTTCTTCGAGTTGTTTTGCGAGTTTTGCAAAAGCGTCGAGAGTGTGAACGGGGCTTTGCGTATAACTTATTGCGCCCGACACGGTAGCGCCGCACTTGATTGCGGTCTTTGTAGCCGTCTCGAGATTGCGCACGTCGTTGAGCGCGTCGAAAATACGGATGATATCGATGCCGTTGTCAACGGATTTTTCCACGAACATTTTGACGATTTCGTCGGGATAATGCTTATATCCGAGAAGATTTTGACCTCTGAGGAGCATTTGCAACTTCGTATTGGGCATAGCCTTGCGAATATCGCGCAAACGTTTCCAAGGATCTTCGTCGAGATATCTCAGACAAACGTCGAAAACCGCACCGCCCCAGCACTCGACAGAGTAGTACCCTGCTTTGTCCATAGTGGGAAGAATGTCGGCAAATTTAGAATACGGCAAGCGCGTAGCAATCAAAGATTGATTGGCGTCACGCAACACCGTTTCGGTAAAAAGAACTTTCTTTTGAGCAAATTCTTTTTTCATTTTATAGCCTCCGAAAAATGATTCAGTTTAAGTATAACAAATTATATTGTCAAATCAATCAATTTTTTAAAATATAGATAAAAAAATATCAAAAAAACATCGCTGAGGCATTGCTCAAGCGTCGCATAGGCAAAAGCAACAAGCATTCGCTTATTGCTTAGTGCCTCGCTTGCTCTCGCAATCACTAACCGCGCAATCGATACACGCTATCAGTTCGAGCAGGGATAAAAACTCAAGCCACAGTTTCGCTATATCGCTTGCTTGGTATATGCGCCTACGGCGCGAGTTGTTAAAATTGCACTTATTCGAAGCGTTCTTATACACGGTATTCGTCTATTCGCAGACGGAACGAATCCGCCGTCCGCGAACCAGTAGAGCGGACTATTTAACATTCACTCATTCAGGGCGTTCTTATACACGGTATCTGCCCTTTCGAAGACGAAACTCGAGCCGCAGGGCGGCGAGCATATGAGCGCCGAACTTGACGATTAGTACAAGTGAGCGGACGGGCTGGGATTATTTTCGTCCGCGAACGAGTGACATAACAAGAGGACGATAGCCTTCTATGTGAGTGCCGATTGTCTCCCCCGCGAACGACGATTACTTTTGTAGAGAAATGACGTTAGTTTGAGTGGTGGGAGAAATACCGGCGTGGTCCGGAAAGAGGGGGCGCATCTATTTTAGGGTTCTAAACGCCCACCTCTTGTAGAGGAAGAACACAACACGTGAGGAAAGGGGAAATTGCATTTAAGTTTTCCAACGCTCATTTTTTTACTCGCAATCACTCAACGGTAGCATTTTCACTTCAAAACTTCCGTCGTCGTAGATATCGATGATCGTACCGCCTCTTTGCGTGAATCGCTTGTCTATTCCCTTGTATGCGTTGTAGTCGATGCTCATTCCGTACGTCAGGCGAATCCCCTTGTACGTCATAGACAGCGTATTGAGGTGGTCGTGTCCCATAAACATACCCTTGCAACTGCCGAGTTTGACCATTTCTTCAAAGAATTTGCCATCTTTTGTTTTGGGATATCCGAAGTAGTTGTCTTTCTCTTGCACGAATCCGCAGTGATAGACCGCCTCGCTTGAGCCTCGATAACACTTCTCCCACCCCTCTTTGAATTCTTTGGGCGGAATGTGGAAGAACGCAAGCGACCTTGCCGCCTTGCCGTTTTCGGACAACGCCTCGATTTCCTTTTTATACCACTCTATCTGATCGTCGTGAATGACGTCGAATCCGCTAAAGAAGTTCCACGTAAGGTATGCGTTGCTGTCCACGAACATAAGCGCGGTATTGAGCGAGCCGTCCTCGTTGAGAAGAGGTATGCAGTAGTTGCCCACGCCGAAGATATTCGGATCGCCTTTTTGGAAGTGGCAATGCGGCTGCGACGCATAGAAATCTCCAAGTTGATGTTTATTCAGTTTTGCCCACACTTCGCTGTCGTGATTGCCGAAAACGACGGTCCAATCAACGCCCAGTCTTTCCATAAGCGAGGCAAACATATTCGATGATTTGAAATTATTGCGCGTGCCTTGATTGAGGAAAGGCATAGGATACACCATATCCCCCGTCACCGCCACGAAATCGGCGTTTGCGTTTTTGACTATTTTTTCAACTGCGGCGAGTGCGAGTTTATCCTTTTTGCGAGTGCCCAAAGAGCCGCCGATATGAATATCCGTCAGTTGCAGAATCCTGAAAGGTTTCCCATTCTCTTTTACGATAACTTCTCTGCCGTCACGCTTTTCGAAACGTCCGTTCATGTTATTCCTCTTCGTTCTCTATTTCGACTTTATCTTCGTTTTCGTCGCTTTCAACTTCGATTTGTGCGATTTCCTCATCAGTTTGAGCGATTTGCTCGACTGCGCTTTCAACGCCTTCAACGAAGTCGGTTTCGGGAGCGCAGACAGGATTGCCTTCCTCGTCAACTTTAGAGGGATCAACCACGTCCTCGGGGTCAACCTTGCCGTAGAGTTCGGCAATGAGCGCTTCACGCTCCGCACTCTCTTCGTCGGTGAGAGTCTTGCCCGACTTTCTCGCTTCGATGAAGTAGCGGATTCTCGTAAGTTTCTCGCTCGTAACTTTATATTTGAGAGATGCAATCAACGCAACGGTGATAAACACCGCAACCGAAATGCCGAGCGTCAGACGCACGACAAGCAACACCGTATCAGATTGTTGAACGTATGCCGAGGGATCGTTCGAGGTGTTTTCGACGTAACCGAGCGCACCGATAACCCAGCCGACCATACCGACGCCAAGACCGCCGCCCACTTTTCTTGCGAGCGTCATCATACCGCTGTAAGTACCCGTGGGGCGTTGACCCGTTGCCATTTCCGCAACGTCGACGGTATCGGGGAAAATAATCCAAGGCATCATCTGCGCTCCGCCGAATCCGAGTCCCATAACGAGAGCCACGATAGGCACGAGAATTGGATGCGCCCAACTCGGGTCCATTGCCGCAAGCATAATGCCGCCTGCGATATAGAACGGAAGCCCCATGCGGAATGCGAATTGTTTGCTCTTTTTGTCCATCATCACGCGAGCGAGCGGGAACATAACCACCGCCGCCACCATCATAGGCGCGATGATAAAGAGCGATGACATTTTCATGCCGAACAGTTCGTAGCCGTGCCACACGTCGGTTGCATAGTACACTGCGAGTGCGGAAATGATATCCATACAAATGAACGCCGTGACGTACATCACGATATGCCAACGATAGGAGCGATTCTTGTACGGCGCTGCGTAACTGTTTGCAAATTGTTTGAGATTGAAATGCTTTTTCGGAGTTTTGGGTTTGATACGCTCTTTTACGAAAATACCGCAAATGACAAGTCCGCCGCCAAACAGCGTTCCGAACACCAAACTCATACAAAGCCAAAATTGAGTCGAAGTGAGTTGCGGCACAAACAGGAATCCCGTTCCTTCGGGGTTGGTGAGCGCTTCGATAAACACGAGCGGCAAAACGTAGCCGAGTCCCGACGCGATTGCCGTAAACACAAGTTTGACGGTGTTTGCGTTGTTGCGTTCTCTGAACGATGGCGTAATATCGCTTGACATCGAGCAGTACGGCACTTGCGTGACCGTCGAACACGTGTTCCAAAGCAGATACATAAAAATTATGTACGCCGTAAATCCGCCGACGTTCATTCCCCACTCTCTCACCGGCAGGAACACGAGGAATATGCAAAGAAACAAGGATATGCCGCCAAAGAACATATACGGTTTTCTTCTTCCCCACTTTCCGCGAGTATTGTCCGAGATGAATCCCATAAACGGGTCGGTGATAGCGTCCCAGAATTTTGCGACCATCATAATCGTCGAGGCAACCGCCATAGCGATTCCGTTCTTGGTCATATACGCAAGCATAACGCAAGACATCATACTCACGCCGCCGCCGTCCATAAGACCGCCGATACCGTAAGCGAGTTTCTCTTTGAGAGGAACTCTGTCCTCATCGGCAATCGGTTCGAGATTTACAGTTTTGGTTTTTTCTTTTTTCACGTTGCACCTCAAAAAAGGATTTACGAAATCATTTTATCATACGCGCGAGCGCATAACAACTCAAAATTTAATTATGCTCTCAAAAAATTGCAACCGCCCCAAATCACTCCGTCCGCGCGCCGCCGTTTCGTCCCGACCGATTAAGTTGCGCTCTCCGATTTTCAACCGCCGCGCCGCCATTCACACACGCTCATCGGTTGCCGTGGCGCACCCCAAAATCTCCATACCGCGCGCTCATTTTCAAAACGCACACCGTTACCGCTTCACGCCGCACGACCGATACGGCGCAAACTCCGTCCGTCAAATTACGCTCCCGAACGGCGCGACGCACGCTCGTATTTTCTCTCTTTTCCCAAGTCCAAAAAATCATCTCGAAAAAATATAAAAAAACCGCGGAAAATCCGCGGTTTTTTGATGGTTTTTTGCATTTTTTAGAATCGTTTTTTGACAAAAACAACCGATTTTTGATATTGATTTTAGACAAAACGTTTATTTTCTCGTGCGAATTTCCTCTGTTACGAACGCCACGAATTCGTCAAGCGACATCACTTTTGTCTCCGCGGTATCTCTGAAACGCACCGCAACCGTTCCGTTTTCGGACTCTTGTTGACCGATTACGAGCATATACGGCACTCTGTCCACGACTTGCGCTTCTCTTATCTTATAGCCGATTTTTTCGTTGCGGTCGTCGTATTCCGTGCGAATCTTCGCCGCGCGCAAAGCCTCGTAAACCTTTCTTGCATACTCGTCGTGCTTCTCCGAAACGGGCAGCACTTTGACCTGAATCGGAGCGAGCCAAGTCGGGAACTTTCCTGCAAAATGTTCGGTTAGAATGCCGATAAATCTCTCAATCGAGCCGTACACGACGCGGTGAACCATGATAGGTCTTTGTCTTTCGCCGTTTTCGTCGACGTATTCCAAACCGAAGTTGAGCGGCATCTGGAAGTCGAGTTGAATCGTGCCGCATTGCCACGTTCTGCCGAGAGTATCTTCGAGGTGGAAGTCGATTTTCGGACCGTAGAATGCGCCGTCGCCTTCGTTGACGATATACGGAAGTCCGATTTTTTCAAGAGCGGTTTTGAGTCCGTTGGTTGCGGCTTCCCAATCCTCGTCGCTTCCCATACTGTCCTCCGGACGCGTGGAAAGTTCAACGAAATACTTAAATCCGAATTTGCTATAAACTTCGTTTATAAGATGCACGACTCCGATGATTTCGTCGGTGATTTGTTCTCTTCTCATAAAGATATGAGCGTCGTCTTGCGTGAAGCATCTGACTCTGAACAGACCGTGGAGCGCGCCTTTGAGCTCGTGACGATGCACGAGTCCGAGTTCACCCACACGCAGCGGCAAATCGCGGTAACTGTGCGGTTCGCTCTTATACACCATAACGCCGCCCGGGCAGTTCATCGGCTTGACGCAATACGTTTCGTCGTCGATGATCGTGGAGTACATATTGTCTTTGTAGTGATCCCAGTGACCGCTGGTTTCCCACAAATGACGATTCATAATCATAGGAGTGGACACCTCGACGTAATGGTCGCGAGTGTGGATTTCACGCCAATAATCGATGAGCGAATTTTTGATTGCCATACCGTTTGGCAGGAAGAACGGAAATCCCGGAGCCTCGTCGCAGAGCATAAACAGTTTCATTTCCTTGCCTATGCGGCGATGATCGCGCTTTTCGGCTTCTTCGAGAAGTTTGAGATAGTCGTCGAGTTCCTGTTGAGTGGCAAAAGCCGTGCCTTTGACTCTCGTGAGCATCTTGTTGTTTTTGTCGTTCTTCCAGTATGCGCCCGACTGTCCCATAATCTTGAACGCTTTGAGTGCCTTCGTGTACGTGAGGTGAGGGCCTACGCACATATCGATATACTCGCCTTGCTGATAGAACGTGATGACCGCGTCGTCGGGAAGGTCGCCGATATGCTCGACTTTGTATTTCTCTCCCCTCTGTTGCATAAGCGCGATAGCTTCCTCGCGAGGAAGCGAGAACGCCTTAATCGGAAGATTCTCTTTGACGATTTTTTTCATTTCCGCTTCGATGTGCGCAAGGTCGTCGTCGGTGAGTTTGGTTTCGCCGAGGTCAACGTCGTAATAAAAACCTTTCTCGTTGGCAGGACCGTAAGCAAAGTCTGCTTCGGGGAAAAGGCGTTTGATTGCCTGCGCCATAATGTGCGCGGCGGTGTGACGGATAACGTGCAATTCTTCTGCTTTGTCCGTGATTTCTCCGACCGTGCCGTTGTTGTAGATAACTTTCATAAAACGCTCCTTTTATGACGATTTATTTCTCATTTTCGTGGATTTCAAACAAAAAAACCCTCGAAAAAAACGTACTCCTACGCTTTTCCCAAGGGCGCATAAATGCTCGGTTCCACCTTGATTTTTACTTGCTTTTCCTTTTACGCAAGGTGTGCGGCGACGCTTACTGTCGTTTCGGCGCGCGACTCCGGAATGGTCTTCGCTCAACCTCCGCAAAGAAACTCCCAGCAAACGTTTCTCTCTCTCGGTGCGGAAATGAAGAGTTACTCTTTCCTTCACAGTCTTTATAAATTTTTCGACTTGATTATATCACCCAAGCATTTGGCTGTCAATTTATTTTGCAACTTAACTCTCAATTGCGCTCGCTTCGTCGATTTGACTTTCATTTCACCCCGATTAAAACGCAATGATTCGATTAATCGTAATTCTTTTTCGCTCTTGGAAATAATTCTAATACACTACCTAGATATAAGAAAAACGACGATGCAAACGCGTCGTCGTTTTTTTTGATTGGTTTCATTCCGTTTCGACGGGCAAGCCGTTTTGCTTTCTTTCCCACACTCTTGACGGAATTGCAGAAAAAACTATCATAATGACGGACATGACTATTGCCGAGATAATACCGCCTGCAAGTTGAAGTTCAAACGTATCGAGTTTTATGTCTTTCATGGTTTTGTTGACCAGTTCCGTCGTGACTATCGAAGTTGCAAGCGAGCAGAGCAACAAAATCAAAATCGAGACCGCAAGTCCCAAATTAGCCGCCTTTGCGGATTTTCCGCCCATAACGGTGCATCCGAGGTATATGCCCGAGAGCAACATTACGAGAATCAGCAAAAAGAATCCCAATGAAATGATATCGGCTGCCTCATAACTGATTTGCGCAAGCACGCCGTCGACCAAGAGGATTTGTGCGAACGCTTTTGCAACAATTGCGTCGTTTGCCATAAATTCTCTCGAAGTAAAGGACCCCAAGGTTTGACAAATCGCAGTCGCTTCTTCTGTGTATCTTTCGTATTGTCTTTTGTAATATTCGGTTTTTTGCTGTTCTTCTGTCGTTATATAACCAGCCATCGCACTTGCGTCGAGAGTGGTTTCGTACTTTCCGTAAGCGGTTTTTCCGTCAAACTTCACGTCGAAAATCGCTTTGAAGCAAGGCGCAAAACAGCATCCTACGACGATAAAAGCAAGTGCCGCCATGGCAATTCGAGGTATGAGAATCTTTGCCGTTTTTGCGATTTTCGTATCTGCGACCAATCTTTGCGTAATGCATGCGACGATAGCAAGACTTGAAAAGAACAACGAAGCAATCATTGCCGCGGCAATGTCCATAACGGAGATTGCAGACGCCAACGGCAACATTCCGCAAAGAGGCAAAATCATCAAAAACGGGACGAAGAAATCGAGTTTCGAGCGATTATCTTTTTCCTCGCCGCTCAAAAACGCACTCAAATACGAAAAGAACGCAATCAATGCAACGATCGTCATTATAAACGTAAAAACGATATTGGACAGGAACAAAGCGCCTGCAACGATAAATTCCGCACGTGCGCTTCCGCTTGCCGTCGCGTTGTCTATGGAAAGTTGGTAGCCTATCGTCTTGACCACGTACTTGCGGAACAAACTCTCCGTTTTGACGGAAAGCACGATCTTTTCGCCTCTGAGGTCGTCGGAAGCCGAATCCAAAAGGTCGTCTTGCAAATCTGCCAACTCGTCCTTGAGTTTCTCGATTTTCGAAGCGTCGTCTTCCTCGTCGTAGTGTCTTGCGGACGCTATCATAAGTTCTACGCAATCAACGGCGTAAATGCTGACGTCGCCCTCTATGTAGTCCTCGTCAACAATCGAGTTCAAATACGAGCCCAGTGACAAATTGAACACGCCCAAGAACGAGAGCGCAAACAAAATCACGCACACCAGCGCGACGGTCGCTCTTTTGGTCAACGTCAATATGCTGTTGACCGAATGCTTTTTCTTCTTTCTTTCGGGCTTTACTTCAACGAGAGAATAGTTTTCATCCTTGACTTCTTGAAGATAAGGCTGCACGATTTCCGTTTCTTGTCGCGTTGAGCGAACCTTTGCTCCGCATTTAGAGCAAAATGCCGCGCCTTCGATCAGCGGTTCTCCGCAATTTTTGCATTTCGGTGCGATTTCTTCTCCGCAAAAAGGACAAAAAACGAACTGATCGATGATAGGTTTGCCGCAATGGCTACATCTTTTTATATCTTCCATAATTTGCGAAGCGCAACCGTTATAACGGCTTGTGCAAGCCCTCCCTTAACGTAAATTATTCTAAAAACCATGTGCGCCTTCCACAAAAGAACGGGCACCCGAATAAAACCGTTACTCTTCTATTTCTTTCTTTTGCTCGTTGCTAAGGTGAATGAGTTTGTTGTCTACGCCGAGTTTGTTGAGCAAGTTTCGCACCGCATTGTCAAGCGGCTTGCCTTCGCGATAGTCTGCCTTGAAAATCCAGTCCACTCTCTCGTGTTTGAGAAGAGGTTGCACTTTTTCTTTCTGCCCTTCCTGATAGAGCGCAATGGAGTGACCGCCCGACAGTTTGACGAGTTTCATGCACGGCACGTCGGTGAGTCCGTCGCCGAGGTAAATCATATTGTTGAAATACACTCTTCTCTCGTTTTCGGGGGTTGAAGCGTTGACGTCGACGTTGTTGCTTATGTCGAGAACGCCCTTGTTTATGCGGTATACGAACTGGGTTTTGTTGGTGTAATTGACCGCCATTTTCGCCCACATTGCGTTGCCGTCCTTGCCGTACAAAAACTCGCTTGCAAACACTTTTTTGAAGTGTTTTGCGATGCTCGTGCCGTCGATAATCTCTTTGAGTCCCGACGAAAGAATGTAGTGTTCGACCTTTACGCCCGCCTCTTCGCCGTAGCGGTTGATACGTTCGAACCAATCTTCCACTCCGGGCAGATACTCGACGAACTTTCCGCACTCGACGAGGTCACGACGTTTGAGCGGTTTGCCGTTTTCTTCCGCTTTGGTCATCATGGCATACATATACGCAAGCACGCTGTCCATCTGCTCTTCGGAAGCGAGTTTTTGCGTACCGTCCCAAAAATCGTCGGGATTCATGCCCAAACCGGGAATAAACGTATACTCCTGCATATCGCGCGTGATGAGCGTTTTGTCGAAGTCGTACATTATCGCTACAATTGGTTTTTTCATATAGACGTCACCTATCGTTTTTATTGCAAATTGTATTATAACACGTTTTTTAGAGCATTTCAAGCACGCTTTTATTGGAGGCTATTCCTCTACACAGAGCGAGTAGCGTGAACCCTAATTAACACATCACCCCTTCCCTTCGGGCTTTCCCCTATTGCTCAAACTTGCGTCAATTCTCTGCAAAACTAAACATCGTTCGCAAGAGGGGAAGTCGGCACTCACATAGACAGGGGCAGTCCTCTCATTATGCCACTGCGCTTTGTGCGCCAGGCAGTAGCCAACGGACGGCGCAGTCGCTTGTACTGTCCATCAAGTTCGGCGCTCATATGCTCGTCGCCTTGCGGCTCGTGTTACGTCTTCGAATAGGCTGATACCGTATACAAGTAGCCTACGAATGAGTTTTCGTTTCGGGTGCGGGTGTCCCGCCCTCAATTATTAATTGCTAATTGATAGCTATTAATTATTGGCGTACGTGGTGTTCTTTTGTATAACGTCGTGTGCGCCGCCTTCTTTTATGCTGATTGCGGACACGAGCGCCATCTTTTCGTCTTTGTGCAGTGCCGCTATGGTCGTTGCGCCGCAGTTGCACATTGTGGATTTGACTTTGTAAAGACTCTTACGCACGTTGTCTTTTAGGCTTCCTGCGTAGGGAACGTAACTGTCCACACCCTCCTCGAAACCGAGTCCGCTCTTGCCGCCGAGGTCGTAACGTTGCCAGTTTCTTGCGCGGTTGCTGCCCTCGCCCCAATACTCTTTGACGTAGTTGCCGTTGATGACGAGTTTGTTGGTGGGGCTTTCGTCAAAGCGGGCAAAATATCTGCCGAGCATAAGGAAGTCTGCGCCCATTGCGAGTGCGAGAGTCATATGATAGTCCTGCACGATGCCGCCGTCCGAGCAGATGGGGATATATACGCCCGTCTTTTTGAAATATTCGTCGCGAGCCTCCGCAACCTCGATGAGTGCGGTTGCCTGTCCTCTACCGATGCCTTTTTGCTCGCGAGTGATGCATATCGAGCCGCCGCCGATGCCCACTTTTATGAAGTCCGCGCCGCAGTCGGCAAGGAAGTTGAATCCGTCTTTGTCAACGACGTTTCCTGCGCCCACTTTGACCTTGTCGCCGTAGTTTTTGCGGATGTAATCGAGGGTTTTCTTTTGCCAAATCGTATAGCCCTCCGACGAGTCTATGCACAAAACGTCCGCGCCCGCTTCGATGAGCGCCGGCACTCTTTGCTCGTAATCGAGCGTGTTTATGCCTGCGCCGACCATATATCTCTTGCTCGAGTCGAGAAGTTCGTCTGGGTTCTTTTTGTGTTGGTCGTAGTCCTTGCGGAAAACCATATAAAGCAATCTACCCTCGTCGTCGATAATGGGAATGGAGTTGAGTTTGTGATCCCAGATAATGTCGTTTGCCTCGATAAGAGTGGTGTTTTGCGGAGCGGTTATCAGTTTTTCAAGCGGAGTCATAAACTCTTTGACCTTGAGATCAACAGGCATACGACTCACGCGATAATCGCGGCTTGTAACCATACCCAGCAATTTGCCGTTTGACGTCCCGTCGTCGGTGATGGGGATAGTGTTATGCCCCTTTTGAGCCACGAGCGCAAGCACGTCGGCAAGTGTGTTTTCGGGCGTAAGATTGCTGTCGGATACGACGAATCCTGCCTTGTAATTTTTCACTTTTCTCACCATCTCCGCTTCGCTCTCGATGGATTGCGATCCGAAGATAAAAGAAATCCCGCCTTCTCGTGCCAGTGCGATTGCAAGCGTATCGTTGCTCACCGATTGCATTATGGCAGAGGTCATCGGGATGTTGAGAGAAAGCGACGGTTCTTCACCCTTTTTGAATTTTACGAGCGGAGTTTTGAGGCTCACGTTTGCAGGAATGCAATTCTCGTCCGTGTAACCGGGAATAAGCAAATACTCGTTGAAAGTTCTCGAGGGTTGATTGAAATAAGTTGCCATACGACCTCCTGTCACTCCGCTACGCCGCAAACTTCTTCACGCCGTGCTTGGAATTATAAAATTTTTTCCATTATATCCATAAAAACCGCACAAAGCAAGTTATTATGCCGCTTTGCCCCGTCGTTTCATAAAAAAACGACCTATATTCGCACTTTAACGGAAAAATCGTTGCAAAATTGCGAATATAGGCCATAAATTTGCTTTATTTTAACCCGATGCGAGCGTCAATAAAACTCTTTGCTCGTGTTGCTCTTCCACTCCGAATAGCCCTGCGGATTGGGAGATTGCGTTTTGACAAACTCGCAATATCTCTTGCGAAGTTCCGCTTCGAGCGCAAAATCTTTTTCGTCAAACTTGCGCCACGGATGCTGATTCAAGCCGAAAACGTACCATAAATCCGCACTGTGCCACGCTCCCTTGTCGTCGCCGGGCAACGGGTGATAAAAATGCGACACCCACACCTTGCCGTTGCCTGCCCTCATAGCCTTCTTGGCTATGCGCTCGAGATAAGGCGCAAGCAAATCGTTTTTGGTGACGCCCAAAATGCACGGGATTTGCTCCTCTTTATACGCATTTTTATAGAGGTCTTTACGCACGATTTCACCGTCGAAAACGGGCATCGTGGAAAGCATTGACATTGCAAGATTTCGTTTGTTTTGTCTGTACCAGGCAAGATACAAGTCCTGCGCTCCGCAAGTTTTGGGGTCTAATCCCCTCTTTTGCAAATCCTTGCGGACGCGAGCGAAAAAGCGTTTTGCTCTCTTTTGAGATTTCGGCGCGAAAATTCCGCGCACGCTGCCGCCGCCCGAAAGCATAATCGCGCCTTTGACCGTCTCTTTGACCTTGGGCAACAGAACGAGATTCTGAAGAGATATCGCGCCTGCGCTCTGCCCCATAAGCGTGATGCTGGACGGATCGCCGCCAAAGACGGAAATATTTGCCTTTATCCACTCGATTGCGCAAATCATATCGTAAAATGCAAGGTTCTGCGCGCCCTCGTCGGCGTTATATCCGAAAACGTTGAGTCTGTAATTTGCCGTGACGCAGATTACGCCCTCCTTTGCGATTTCCGTGCCGTCGAAAGGTCGCTCGTCGCTAGAACATATCACGAACGCTCCGCCGTGAATATACAACAAGACGGGCAGATTTTGCGCGTTTTTTGGCGCGTATACGTTGAGATTCAGACAGTCTTCGGAATGACGAAAAGTCATACCTTTTCTGAACTCGTCGTAATAGAAAATATCCTGTTTTGACTTGGATTTGCTCTCGTCGAAAAACTGCCTGAATTGCGGGCAACCGTCCCCTCTTCTCGTGGCGTCGACCTCTTTTGCAAGCGGTTCTAAAACGGGCTTTTTGAATCGTTCGCCTCTTGCGAATCTGATACCCAAAAAGGAAGCCGTTTCGCCTCTGTCAATACCTTTGATAACGTGATTTTGATCGTTTATAACGTAGTCCATTGATTGAAGAATTCTTTGTTTATCGGCTCGTGTTCCGTCTATTAAACAAGCGATAAAACTGCAATATTGAGATGAAGAACAAGGAAGGCACTCTTTTTCAGGCAGGAGCGTACTTTTGCGTACGTGACTGTTTGCAAAAGAGTGCCTGACGAAGTTATTCGCTCAATAGCGACGGTTTACCACTTGTTTTCACAGTATTCGCAAAAAGCATACATATCCCTCACCTCAACCTTCGTTCCGTCGTCGAGGATCGCAGTGCCGTTCCAAATGCCGTGGACTTGGTGGCAATGCATGCGGAGAAGATTGAGGACGTTGAGGTCGCCGTGATGATCGTAGAAAGGAGTCATGGTGAAATCGAATCTGCCGTCTTGAGATACGAAGTGCCACGGCTCGGTGAATTTGTCGGGTTTGGGGAAAACTTCAACGTCGACGGGGCCGAATTTGTGCGCTTTGCCGTCCCAGAAAATCGCAGTTTCGGTGGCGTTGGATTCGTCGCCGATGCCCCAGGTGATTTCAAAACCGAACATATGGTCTTTGCCGTCAGGTCCTTGCACGACCTTTGAGCCGTTGCCCCAGTACCATACCATTTTGTAGGGGGTGTTGACTCTGCCCCAGTCGAGAAATGCGAATGTGTCCTTTTTGTCGAACTTCCACACTTGCTCGCCCCAACGGAACGTGCCCTCGCAAGGCATGCAGTTTTGCTTGGTGGTCATAAAATATCTTGTCGGTTTGCCGGCAAACGGAAGAACGGTGGTTATGTTTTCAAGCCCATCCATAATGTCCATCGTGAAATTTGCCTCGACTTCTTTGCCTTTGAATTTGCCCTTGAAATACAACGTTCTGACGTTGGTTTCGGTGACCGCTTTGAAGCGAGTGCCTGCGACGGTGTGGTCTACAACGTTTGGCTCGTCGCCCTTGGGCGGAAGCATATATTTTTTGCCGCCGAGGAAAAGCGCCGTCGATTCCAAAATCGTGCCCGAGTGGATTTTGCTCTTTTTGTGCGCGTGATGAAGGTCGGTTATGGACGCTTGCGCGTATCCGCCGATGGAAATGTTGGCAAAACTGATTTGCACCATAAACTCGCCGTTGGAAATCTGATAGAAATCCCACTCTTTTTTGCGGTTGGCGGGTTTTGCTTTTTCACGCTCGTATTCGAATACGTTGTGCCTTGCCCAGCCCGGAGCAAGCAATTTGCCGTCGTCTCCCAAAAGTTTGGTCGGCTTGGTGTATTCGGTCTGTTTGCTGTTGAGTTGACCTTCTATCCAACTCGGATAAGTTCTCTTCATAATTCCCCTCCGCTTTACGCCTTTTCGGCATAAGTGATTATACGAAAAGTATAAAACAAAAATGCACTCATTTCAAGAGCGATTTTTGACAATAGTACGATAAGTGCAATACTTTCGCAATATTTGAAACAAAGCCTATGAATAAACGCGGATTTATGTTATGATTTTCAAAAGGAGTAAGCAATGGAAATAAGACCTATCGCGCATATATACACGCCTTTCAAAGAAAAATTCGGCATACCCCGTCAAAGCGGACGAGTCTCAACCACGGGCAAAATCGTGTTTGAAAAAGAGTTCCGCCATCCCGACGCTTTGCGAGGCATAGAGGGCTTTTCGCATCTGTGGCTGATTTTCGATTTTTCGCTTGCACACAGAGAAGAGTTCTGCCCCACCGTGCGACCGCCGCGCCTCGGAGGAAACGAAAAAGTGGGCGTTTTTGCATCTCGCTCGCCCTACCGTCCCAACTCGCTCGGTCTGAGTTGCGTGCGGCTCGTAGGCGTCGAGCATAGCGACGAATACGGCGATTATCTCGTCGTCGAGGGCGCAGACTTGCTCGACGGCACACCCGTATACGACGTGAAACCTTACGTTCCCACGGACCGTGTAAAAGACGCCGTATGCTCGTATGCGGACAAGCACTTTTTCGATAAACTCGACGTCGTGTGGCAGTGCGAAACGGCAAAAATGCCGGAAGACACGAAAGCGGAAATAACCGCTTGCATTGCGGAAGACCCTCGTCCGTCTTATCAGAACGACGAGCGCGAATACGGCATGTCGTTTGAAAATTACAACGTCAAATTTATCGTGTCAAACGGCGTTGCAACGGTTATCGAATGTAAAGAACGATAATCGATATAATGCAAAATCGATCGTTTACGCATCAAAAAACACGCAATAAAACGCGTGTTTCGATTTTTATCGGGTTATTGTCATACGGCTTTGAGATTGTCAATCGATGAAATATTTGCTGTAGTTGGGTTTGAGCATTTTGTGCGGTACGCTGATTTGCGCAAGAAACACAGAAAGTAAAACTATAATGCAACCGACGAACTCTTTTGCAGAGTAACTCTCGTGCAAAAACGCCACGCCGCCTATAAACGCGATGACGGATTCGAGCGACATTATGAGCGTTGCAAGTTCGGGCGGAGCGTACTTTTGCCCTATCGATTGGAAGGTGAAACCCACGCCTGCGGACATTATGCCCACGTACAAAATCGGGAGAATGTTGTCCGCTATCGCGCTTGCCGGCGGAAAGCCCTCGATTGCCATTGCGGGCAAACTCAAAAGACTTGCCACGACAAACTGCACGAAGGTAATTTTGAGAGGGTCGGTTTCGTCAACGAACACGTCGATGAACATTATCTGCAGCGAAAACATCACTGCGCAAAGAAGCAAAAGCGCGTCGGCGTAGGTCAAGCCCGTGTTTTCGTTGATGCACATAACGTAGAATCCGAGCACCGCAAACACTATTGCGAATTTGCCGTTTGTGGGGATTCTGCGCCTCAAAAGCACGTTGAACAAAGGCACGATTACGATATAAAGCGCGGTGATAAATCCCGTCTTTCCTACGGTTGTGTGCGCTATGCCGTACTGCTGGAGATTGTTTGCGCAAAACAGACTTATGCCGCACAGAAAACCGCCGAGAAAAGTCGCCTTGTTCCAGCCCGTACGTTTGACGCCCTTCTTTTTGCCGACGAGTTCGAGTATCACGATAAATATGCCGATAACGCCGACGGCAAGCGAAAATCTCAATCCGTTGAACGTGAAAGTCGGCACGTCGGACGACGCTTGTTGCTGAGCAACGAATGCAAAACCCCAAACGAGCGCGCACAGCGTGCAGAACGTTATTCCTGTTAAGTTGTGAGATTTTTGTTTGACCATATCTTTTATTCTATGATTTTTTCAAGCGATTTTGACAGTTTTTTATAGTCCTCAAGCGACAACGCTTCTCCTCTTACCATTGGTGAAAATCCTGCGTCCTCAATGATTTGCGCCGCCGTTTGTTTGTCTATCTTGAAGGCTACGGAAAGGTTGTTGGCGAGCGTTTTCCTTCTCATCGCAAAGGACGAACGCACGAGTTTGTGCAAAAGAGCGACGTTTTCTCCCTCGAGTTTGTTGCGGTCGATATCTATGCGCACGACTGCGCTGTCCACGTTGGGAGAGGGATAGAACATGGTTCTGGACACGTTTCTCGTTATTTGCGCCTCGCCTGCCATCTCGATTGCAAGCGTAATTGCCGAGTAGTCCGGCGTATTCGGTTTTGCAACGAAACGGAGCGCGACCTCCTTTTGCACCATAATCGTAATCGATTCGACATCGAGGGTGCTTTCGATAAAGCGCATTGCCAGCGGAGTGGTGATATAATAAGGCAAGTTTGCAACAACCTTGAATTTCTTACCGACGACGGATTCGAGTTGCTCGTCGCTCATTTTGAGCACGTCACGAAACACGACTTCTGCGTTTTCAACGCCTTGCAAAGATAAGGCAAGCACCGCTTCGAGATTTCTGTCAACCTCGAACGAGTATACCTTTTTTGCGACTTTGGCAATAGCGCGCGTGAGCGTACCCGCGCCCGTTCCTATCTCGACCACGACGTCGCTTTGCGTGATTCCGCTGTCGGCAACGATTGCGTCAAGCAAGTTGGCGTCGGTGATGAAGTTTTGCCCGAGCGCTTTGTTGAAGCGAAAATCCACTCCTCTTATTATGTCTTTTATGCTTTTGTTTTCCATTTATTTCCTTATAAGCGCGTGCATAAGCCGCAATAGGTCGCACACACTACATACGTACCAAAGATAAATCGCCAAATCACACAAGACGAAAAATCGAAGTACAAAAGATAAAAACAGGAGTCTCCAAAATTCGACTGCTGTTTTTTCTTAATACTCGGTGTCTTCCCTTATAGTTTCGCGCACCTTGAAATGAGCGCCTACGCTCTTTGCAAGTTCTCCGCACGCTCTCACTTCGTCCTCGCCGATAAAATCCACGACGGACATAGTTGTGTCGATGCCTGCGTCCACGCAGTCTTTTGTAAATTTGAGCATCGCATCGAACGCCGCCTCGCCGTACTTGCTTCTGCATATCTCCTGATACACTTCGGGCGTTGACGCGTTGAGCGACACGGATACACTGTCGATATACGGCGCAATGAGTTTTGTCACGTCGTCGCGCTTGTTGATGAGGTTGCCAAGTCCGTTGGTGTTGATGCGGATTTTGCAACCCTTCTTTTTCAAATAAGGCGCAATCTGCGAAATCATCGACAGATTGCACATAGGCTCGCCGAATCCGCAAAAAACGATTTCTTTGTACTTTGACAAGTCGTACATGGAAATATCATCGACGAGTTCTTCAAAAGTCGGCTCTTTGAGCAACCAAAGGTCGCTTCCGCTCACGCCGTCTTTTATGTTGCGAATGCAAAACTCGCAATTGTTCGGGCAACGGTTGGTTATGTTGAGATACAAACTGTCGCCGAATTCGTAAACGTAATTGTTGGTCATATATGCTCTCGAAAAATGTAATTCTATATGTGGTTTTGCAAAATCGCCGTTTTATACGACTATTTCATGCGTGTAAACAGTCGTTTTGCATTTTGCGTGGTGATTTCTTCCATTTCCTCGACGCTCATACCGAGCACCTGCGCCGCCTTTTGCGCAACGAGCGAAACGTACTTAGGCTCGTTGGTTTTACCTCTGAACGGGACGGGCGTCATATAAGGGCAATCGGTTTCCAAAAGCAACCTGTCTTTGGGAACGACTGCAAGCGATTCGAGATTGTGCTTTGCGTTTTTGAAGGTTATTGCGCCGCCAAAAGCGTAGTACGCATCGAGTTTGTCAAAGATTTTCACATACTCGCTCGAGCCCGAATAACAGTGCAAAAGCAAGCCGTTTTTGATATAGCCTTTCATATCAAAAAGGATTTTTCTCGTGTCCTCGTAGGCGTCGCGAACGTGCAACGTGATTGGCAACTCCGCTTGATTCGCAAGTTCAATTTGCTTTGCAAAAGCGGATTTTTGCACTTCTCTCTCGCTCAAATCGTAATAGTAATCAAGGCCGATTTCGCCGATTGCAACGACTTTTTTATTTTTTGCAAGTTCCAAAATGCGTTGGCACGCTTCGTCGTCGAGCGTATCCGCGTCGTGCGGATGAACGCCGACTGCGGCGTAAATTTCTTCAAATTTTTCCGCAAGCGAAACGGCACATTCGGACGACGGCATATCGTAGCCTACGCAAATTGCACTTTCAAGACCGTCGTTTTTGAAAGACTCGACTATCTCGTCTGCGTTGTAAAGCAGTTTTTCGTCGTTAAGATGGCAATGCGTGTCTATCAACATATCCTACGGCTTATCTTACGACGCTGCCGCTCTCCACGGGCTTTTCGGGAGATACGAGCACCACTTCTTCGCTACCGTCTTCCTTCTTGAAGCACGCACAAAGGAGCATGCCTTGACTCTCTATGCCACGGAGTTTCGCAGGCTTGAGATTGTAGACGACAACGACGTTTTTGCCAATCATTTCTTCGGGAGTGTAATACTTTGCGATGCCGCTGACGATTGTGCGCGTTTCACTGCCTATCTGCACGGAGAATTTGAGGAGTTTGTCTGCTTTTTCAACCTTTTCGGCGGTCAAAATCTTTCCGACGCGAAGTTGAATTTTTGCGAAGTCGTCAATGGTGATTTCGCTTATATCGACGATATTCTCCGCCGCTTTCTCTTCTTTCTTTTCTTGTTTGCTTTCTTGCTTCGGTTGCGGTTTGGCCTCTTCTTCGGGTTGGTCGGCTTTGACGATGCCCTTTGCAAGCAAATCCTTCTTCACCTTTTCAACGTCGATTCTCGCAAAGAGATGCTCGGGGGCTTCGGCAACTTTCGTGCCGTTTGCAAGAAGTCCGAATTTGTCAAGGTCGTCAAAACTTCTCAGCTCCGTTCCGCACTGCGAAACGACTTTTTGAGAGGTCGAAGGCATAAACGGATAGAGCAAACTTGCGCAAATCACGATGGTTTCGGTGAGATTGTAAAGCACGGTTGCAAGTCTGTCTTTTTGGCTTTCGTCCTTTGCAAGCACCCACGGCATCGTTTCGTCGATATACTTGTTGGCTCTGCGAAGCACGGTGAATATATCCAAAAGCGCGTCCGCAGAACGATAGGCGTCTATGTCGGCAAAGACTTTGTCTCTTGCCGCTTTGGCAATCGATTTGAGTTCGTCGTCAACGGGCTGGCTTGCGCCTTTGTCGCTCACTACTCCGCCGAAATATTTGTTGCTCATCGCGATGGTGCGCTGAACGAGGTTGCCATAGACGTTGACGAGTTCGCTGTTGATGGTGTCCATAACAAGATCCCAACTGATCACGCCGTCGTTGTCGAAAGGCATTTGCGAAAGAAGGAAATATCTCACGCTGTCAACGCCGAAATAGTCTACGAGATCGTCGGCATAGATGACGTTGCCCTTGGATTTGGACATCTTTCCGCCGTCTTGCAACAGCCACGGATGCCCGAAAATCTGCTTGGGAAGAGGGATCCCGAGCGCCATAAGGAAAATCGGCCAGTAAATCGAATGGAAGCGCACGATATCTTTGCCGATAATGTGCACGTCCGCAGGCCATTCCTTTTTGAAAAGGTCGGTTGAATTGCCGTCGACATCAAAGCCTATGCCCGTGATATAATTCGTGAGTGCATCAAGCCACACGTATATGACGTGGCGTTTGTCGAAGGTCACGGGAATACCCCACGTGAACGACGTTCTGGATACGCACAAATCTTGAAGTCCCGGCTTCAGGAAGTTGTTGATCATCTCGTTTTTGCGAGAGGTCGGCACGATGAAATCGGGGTGTTCGTCGTAATATTTCATAAGGCGGTCGGCATACTTGCTCATATTGAAGAAATACGCCTCTTCTTCCGCCATCTTGACTTCGCCACCGCAGTCGGGGCATTTGCCGTCAACGAGTTGGCTCTCTGTCCAGAAAGATTCGCACGGCGTGCAGTACCAACCCTTGTACGAGCCTTTGTATATATCGCCCTGTTCGTAGAATTTTTTGAAAATCTTTTGAACCTGCTCCTCGTGCTCCTTGTCGGTGGTGCGGATAAACTTTTCGTAGGTGGTGTCCATCAAATCCCATATGCGCTTGATATCCGCCGCTTTTTGGTCGACGAATTGCTTGGGAGTGATCCCCGCGCTTTGCGCTTTGAGTTCTATCTTCTCACCATGCTCGTCAGTGCCGGTCTGGAAGAAAACGTCGTAGCCCTCCATACGCTTGGCTCTGGCAACGAGATCGGAAAAAACGATTTCGTAAGTGTTGCCGATATGCGGCTTGCCCGACGCATACGCGATTGCGGTTGTCATATAAAATTTCTTTTTGTCTTGCATTTTTCACCTCTTCGGCAGACTAATGGTGTCCGCCTTTTGGACTAGTTTATACATTATACAACTTTTATTTATAAAAGTAAATAAGAAGTGCATATGCGCGCGAGGTGAAAAATACAATATCGTATGAACGTTGCATTTTTGCTGATAACCGCCGCGTCGCTCGTTTTGATGACGGTGCGCGCGCCCGAATCCGCATTCCCCACAATGATAGAAGGAGTGCAAGGAGCAATCGAATTGTCCTTCAAACTTTGCGCCATATACGCGGTGTGGCTGTCCGCTCTGAAAATGATCGAGGCTACCGCCCTCGACAAAAAACTGTCGAAACTTTTGCGACCTATCGTACGCAAGATTTTCAAAAACGAAAGCGACGACGCCTACGACAAAATATGCGTGAATCTCGCTGCAAATATGTTCGGTATGGGCGGAGTCGCAACCCCTGCCGGCATAAAGGCCATGAGTGCAATGGAAGACGGATCGGCAAAAGCGACGGACAATATGATTATGCTTCTAGTGATAAACGCGACGTCCATTCAACTTATCCCCGCAACCGTGATTGCGTTGCGAGCAAGCGCGAATTCGCAAAGCCCGTCTGATATAATCGTGCCGACTCTGATATCGAGCGGCATCGTCACTCTTTGCGGTATGGTTATGTGCAAAGTGCTGTCTTTGAAAAAGAGCAATTCAGATAAAAATAGCGAAACGAGCATTTTATTTGGCATAAACAGGAAGATAAAACCCTCGTTTTGCAATTTAAACACAAAATCCAAAAGAGGTGCGAAATGAGCGTAAGCATGTATATACTGCCCGTGATGCTCGTCGCGCTTATCGTCGTATGCGTCGTCAAAAAGGTGAAAGTGTACGACTGTTTTCTGCTTGGAGCAAAGGACGGATTGAATCTCGTCGTGGATATCTTCCCGTACATAGCAACCATTTTCATTTGCATCGAAACGTTTAAGGCTAGCGGACTTGCGGACATAGTTTCGGGGTGGCTTGCAAAGCCGTTGGCGTATTTGGGGATACCAAGCGAAATTGCCCAACTCATTCTGCTCGTGCCGCTGTCGGGCAACGGAACGATTGCGATTTTGCAAGACGTCATAGCAAAGTACGGCGCGGATTCATATATAGCAAGATGCGCCTCTGTCATCGCAGGAGGAAGTGAAACCATATTCTATATTTCGGCGGTATACTTCTCTGCGTGCAAGGCAAAGAAACTTCGCTACGCTATCCCCGTGTCGCTTTTTTGCACCCTGCTCGGCGCATTGATCGCCTGCGCGCTTTGCAGATTTATGTGACGCAACAAGCGTTACACCAAACAAATACAGCGGTTTAACTTGCAATCACTCGGACTGGTTTATGCATAAATCTTCTTGTTTCGTAAGACACGGAACAAAATTTTCGCAAACGATTTATGCAAAAAGAAAGACGCCTTTTTCAAGGCGCCTTTCTTTGTATACTGCGTAGTTTTATGCAATGACTGCGTTGAGTTTGTCGACGAGTTCGTCAACGTTGATGCCGTGTACCGCCGCGGCTTCTTCAAGAGTTTCGCCGTGTGCGAGCATGCAATGCAGACAGTGCATACCGCTCTGTTGCAACACTTCTGCAAGTTTATCGGGATCGCCTTGAGCGAGTACGTCGATGATGAGCATGTCTTTTGTTACCATAGTTGTTACCTCCGTAAAGATATGTAAATTATTTTATTTTATTCAAATCGTCCCGACAGCACCGCCCACGCTATGAACGCGATCACGCCGATCGCAATCAGCACCGCAAACGCGACTTTGAGCGGAGATACGGGCGATTTGCCCGTCGATTTGCCCGTCCTGCCGTTGATGAGGAAACGATAGCCCTTTTTGCGATAGACGTATGCGCAAACCCACAAAGGCAAGAGCATATAATGGAATTTCGTGTCGAAGTAGGTGGTGTTTACGTTGAGATAATCCACAACGTCCGCGCCGTAGCCTTCGACGATGCGTTTGCGGATAGTGTCGTCCATCTGCCCTTTTGCCACGTCGAATCCGTCTTCGAGCGACGTGTCGTACTTCTCTGCCGAAAAACCCGCAAGATAATCCTTGTTGTATGCTTCGAGATTGTCGGTGTCGTAAGGAAGAATTTTGTTGAGTTCCTTTTGAGTGAGGTGAGTGCTTGCCTCAACCGCAACGTCATCGAAGGAATTGCTCGTCTGCCCTTTGACGTTGTACCACTCGATATACGTTTCCATATGGCGATCTTTGCCGCTGCCGACCATTCTCGTGCGCCTTTCACCGAGCCTGCCGTCATAATCGGAGTGCGAATCGGTCGTGAAAGCGTAAGAGGGTATGTAAACTCCTTTGAAGTTGTCAACCTTGAACCTCTTCTTGAGTTTAATAGGTGCAAAAAGTTTCTTTTTTATCCACTTCTTGCCTGCCTCTGCGGCTTGATTTTGCGAGAGTGCAAACGGAAGGATTCCGTCGGGTTTGAGTCCCTTCATATCCTCGACTTCGACGACGTTCGTGCCGCCGCAATAGGGGCATTTCATCGCCGTGTCGAAAGGCGCGAGTTTGACTTCCGCTCCGCAGTTGGGGCATTTGTAGGTCGAATCGTCAAATTTGACCTCCCCTTCTTTGAGAGATGAAAGATAATCTCGCTTAAAACTCAATTTTCTGTCGATTGTGCGCGTTGCGTCGCAATAGGAACAGTGTAGCGCCCCTTTTTCGGGGTCGTACACCATATCCGCGCCGCAATTTTGGCACTTCACGACAGCCGATACGTTGTAATCGAATACGTCTGCCATACTATTTATGCCGATATAATCAGTCTATTTTTGCTCCGCATTCCGAGCAGAATTTCATGCCCGATTTGACTTTTGCACCGCATTTAGGGCAAGAAACGCTCATGGGTTGTCCGCACTCGGGGCAGAATTTTGCGCTTTGAGGAACTTCCGCTCCGCATTTTGCGCATTTGACGGTGTTTTCCGCACCGACTTTTGCTCCGCATTCGGGGCAGAATTTTGCACTTGCTTTGACGCTTGCTCCGCACTTTGCGCATTTGACTTTTGCACTTTGCGCTTCGTCGAGATTCTGTGCAAACTGACTGCCTACTCTTGCGCCCATTCCGAGTCCGATGCCTGCCGCTCCGAACATTCCGCCCATACCGGGATTCTTTGCCGCGTCACGCATTGCCTGCACGGATTCGTATTGAGCGTACTCTCCCATCTTGCCGTCAAACACGCCGAGCGTTGTGCGTTGATCCATCGCCTTTTCAACCGCTTCGGGCAGCTTGAAATTGCGCACGATGACGGAATCGATATCGAGACCGAGTTCGTTGAATTTGGGCTTTGCCTGTTGGCAAACCGTGTCGCCGATTTCAAGATAGTTTGCCGCAAGTTCGAGCGCAGGAATCTCGCATTCGCCGAGCATATCGGTGAGTTGCGCCAAAACGAGGGATTTGAGATGCTCTTCGATGTCCTCCGTCTTGAAAGAATGAATCGTGCCGAAGCATACTTTCATAAACACTTCGGGATTCATAACGTGGAAAGAATACTCGCCATGACCTGCGATGCGGATCATGCCGAAATCCTTGTCGCGCATCATGACGGGATTGGGCGTGCCCCACTTCATCTGCGTGAATCTTCTCAAATTGACGTAATATACGTCGATTTGTTTGGGGTTTTCAAATGCGTATTTCCAGTTTGCAATCGCAGTGAGAACGGGCGTCGAACCTTCGTCGAGCTTCCAACTGCCTTCCGTGAAAACGTCGCAAACGCTTCCGCGATACACGAAAATTGCGGCTTGTGAGGGGCGAACGATAAGTTCAGAACCCTTCATAATCGCATATCTGTCATCGTACTGAAATTTGTGTACTATAGTATTTTGGGAATTGTCTTCCCAGCTGATCACCTTGAGGAGTTGTCTTTTGATAAATCCCATAGATGCCTCCGATTCGTTTTATTATATTATTATATCACAAGCGTTGATTTTTTCAATGAAAATTTGCAATCTGCCTCGCATGCGCCAAAAAAGCAACCTGTTCTTGCGCAAAATATGCATATTCCAACGAAAATGCAACCGCATTTATCACAAAAAAACACAACTTGCCGTGTTTATGCGATTAAGCAATCTTCGACACTGCACCGCCCACGCCCGAAGGCAACGAAAAAGCCTCGCCGATGGCGAGGCTTTTTGCGCTGTGTTAAGAGAGCGAATTACGCTCAGATTTCAACCATTCCGGTCACTGCTTGATATTGCGGAATGGTTTTTCCCGCTGCAATGATAACGTCACTACCGTTCTTCCAGTCGGCATCTGCCGTCGTTGTGGTAAGCACCGTGCCGTTGTTGTCAACGACCGTGCCGATTGCCGCGTAGAGTTTGTAAACGATCTTGCGGTCGGACGACGTCGGGAGCGTGAACGTTCCGCTCGTTGACGAGAACATAACGTCATAACTTGCTTCAAGAGTCGGATTGGTCGTACTTGCAGTGGAAACATACGCTTTGCCGAACCAGACAACGTTGACCGTCACACTTCCGACAGTGTAAGTCGTCTTGAGCGTCTTTCCGCTGCGAAGCGAACTTGCCGCAGGCGCAACGGGTGTTACGTTCCCGTTGATTTGCGTGATTCCGACGGTGACACGCTCTTGGTCTGCAAGTTGAACGATTGCGTTTCTGCCGCTTGCACTGGTGGTGATACCGTCTGCCGATACGGTGTATTGTTCGTCCGCAGGCATTGAAACGATTGCGTAGTAGAACTCAAGCGTTTCGTTTGCAATTGCGTTGTACACTTCTTTGCCATCTTCTCCGACCTTGATATTGCCGGTTGCCGCATCGAATTCGGGCGTTGAAACGCTGAACGTTGCAATGTAAGAGAACGGCATCGTCAATCTCTTCGGATTGTTCGGATCGATACCGAACGGGCTTGCCGCAACGCTGTTCTCAACCGTCGTTGAATATCCGCCGGATACCTTCGTAAGAAGCGTGTTGCCGTCTGCATCTTTGCCCGTGGTTGCCTCTTCGAGTTTGTTGACAATCATTCTCTTGACGAGGAACGGAATCTTGTACTCTTGTACGTTGCCGTCAACGCCGATGAGTTTTGCTGTGACGTAAATCACGCCGCCGGTGTACTTGGGTCTGAATTCGTCGAAACTCCAGACAAGCAAACGACTTGTGCCTTTCGTCTTGTATTCCACCTCTGCGGTTTCAGCCTTACCGTCTACGATCTTGCCCGTGCGCTCTTTGAACTTGAGCGAATCGGGCATCGTCGGCTTGATATACTCGTAAGGATTGATATAGGTCTTGTCGGTTGCAAGAGCGTAACCCGTGAGTTTTTGAAGTTCACTGTCGCTGACAATGCTTTCTACGCTTCTGTCAAGAACTTTGACGGTGAATCTGATGCGTTGCGTACCGATTTCGTTGACCGATGAAGCGTCGCTTGCCTTGTAGTTATATTCGCCGCCGTAGTTGACTATCGCATAGGCATAGTACTCGCCGCCTGCGTAAGTCACGTTGACACCGCTGAAGTCCCAAACCACAGGCACGTCGACCTTAGTGCCGTTTGCAAGCGTGACTTTGAGGCTGGTCGGGAAGTTGGCGTAATCTCTGTTGAGTTCGGCAGTCGTAAGCTCGACGTATTCACCGTTTACGAGTTTGTACGTTCCGTCGAGATTGTTCTTGACGTAACCGCTCGTTGCAACGGAGGATTTCTCGTAGCGATCGCCGCTATATCCCGTCTTTCTTGCAAAGACATTGCCGTTAGCATACGGATCGATCTCGAAGATTCCGTTCTTGTAGAGTGCGTACGTATCGCCTTCAACGAGTTTTGCTTCGCCTGTCAATCTGCTGTTTGCGATATGCACCGTTACGTCAACGGTCGTACCCGTGACGTTGCCTTGCGCTCTGCTTGCGAGCGTTGCTTCGACCGCTACGTTGCCGCCTCTGTAGGTGTATTCCGCTTTCTCTGCATTCCACTTGACGTCGAACGTTTGCGTGGTGACGTACGTGAACAAGTAGAGATCTTGTCCGTCCGCAGTCTTGAACGTCGTTGCGTCGATCGTATTCACGTCGCCGTCGAACAAGACGTAGTTCTTGGTATCTGCGTTGTAAACGTAGAACTTTACGTGTGCGTAATCGGATTCGGTGGCAAATCCGCCGTACACCGAATAGATACCGGGATATATCTCTCCGTCCGTATCGGTGAAGCCGTGGCGTTTGAGATACGTGCTCGTGTAGTCGTATCCGCTGCCGTTAGCGGTTCTGCCTTCGTTCCACCATGCGTATGCGCTGACGAATTGTGCTCCGACGTAGTAGGTCGCTTCGGATGCATACTTAGCCGTATTGAAGACGGAAGTGTCACTGTCACGATCCACGTAAACGTCTTTGTTGTACTTGTAAGTGCCGACAGACATTTCTTTGTATGCAAGGTCGCTATTGGTGAGCGTAACCTTGGATACGCGGATCTTGATGGTCATCTCGAATGCGTCCATGACCTCTTTGCTTTCGGAGTTCCAGACGTGAACGGTCATCGTTCTCTCGAGTGTTGCGCTAAGGTCTGCAAGGTCGCTTGCCTTGGGAGCATTTTCGTAAGTGATATAGTAGTTGCCGACGTCACCGTTTGCGAACGTGAGCGTCATCGTGTCGGGAAGTTTGTCTGCTCCGACGTATGCGAAGTGGTTGTAATAAACGTATTGCTCGGGCATACCCGTCGCCTTGTTGTAGACGATGTCGATGTATCTGCCGTCGCCGCTCTCGCCAACGAGCGTATCGGTTATCGTCGAATACTTGCTCGAATCGGAGTAGAGATACTTAAGACCCGTGTCGTCGAGTTTGAGTTCTGCATCGACGATGGTGCGTTCAAGCACTGTGACAGGAACGTTGATGCGTTGTTTTGCGAGCATATAACGCGTTTCTGTCTTCAACTCGAAGTTTGCGTCGGTCTTTCTCATAAACTCGAGGTAATCTTCGATCGTGACGTAGTCTTCACCGTTGCCGATATCCGCAAGAACGTACGTGCCGTTTGCCTTTTCAACGGGTACGACAGCCGTTGCCATATATGCGGTGTTGCTCGCGCCACTCTTGATGAGTTTGTCAACGTCGGACCAGTCGAAGCGTGCGTCGAACACGTCGCCGCCCACGGTCGTGATTGACATAACGTTTGCAAGATAGGACGCGTCTTTGTGCAAGAACGTATCGACGACGATCGAACGGTTCTCGTAATCGGACATATACATTATGCTTCTGTTGAGAACGGTCACTGTGATTTCGCCCGTTTCGACGTTTTCATTCTTGCCTGCGTTGTATCTGTATCTCACGCCGACGGTGTACTTCTTGCCGAAGTATTGCGAGATGTTTGCATAGAAGTCCTCATCGCCGAAGTCGTATTCAACGGTGACGAGTTGATCTTGCACTGTCTTGTCGGCGTCTGCACTCTTGACTTTGACGAGTTGCTTGCTTCCGGACTCGAAGAGCGTGCTCTTGATTCCGTACGGATCGAGAACGTATTTCTCGCCGCCTACAAGTTTTTCGATGCCTGCGCTTGCGACTTTGACTTTGGCCGTAACGTCGCTTGTGAGTGCGTCGGAGGAGATCGTGAGAGTCATGTTGCCGTCAAATCCCGCCGCCGTGTAATCGTCGCTCCATGCGAGCGCGACCGATATCTTCTTGTCGTTCACGTTGAGCGTGGTTGACTTGATCAAGCCGCCGTAGAAGTGATCTGCATCGATATCGACGCTGAAACCATTCTTGCTGTCGCCTGCAATGCCGTCAAGCGTGAATTCGTTGTTGATCTTGAACGTGAAGTCTTTCACGACGGTTTCACCGTTTGCCGATTGTCCCGTGACGTACGCTTTGCGTGTGAACGAGCCGTTTGCGATTTCTTCTGCAGTCGGCATACTCGTATCGAGCCAGTGGAGCGGTACGTTGTTATGCGTCGTTTCGCCGATCTTGACGTTTGCGGTGGTTGCAAACGTGAATTTGTCGAACACGTCATACGCTTTGAGTTTGCCGTCGGAATCATACATGCCGTCGGGTTTTACGTCAACGCTCGAATTGTATCCGCTGACGTAAATTCTTGCCGTGAACGCGTCTGCGCTCGGATAGCGAATGGAGAGCCCGTCGAAGAAGAAGTACTTGCGTTCAACGTAATCTCTGCCGTTCAACTCTTCCTTGTTCGGTGCGGAGTAGTCAATCCACTTGACTTCGACTTCGGTTTCGCCCTTGCCTTCGCTTGCGGTGACCTTTGCCGTGCTAGGCAACTTCCACTCGTCAAAGACGTTGTAGGAGAGTTGAATCGTATCTTCGCCCACACCTGCGACCTTGCCGCCCGTGGCGGTGAGCTTGCTCTCGCCGTCAACGAACTTGCCGTCTGCAAACGTGTAGTCGGGCATATTGATTCTGAACGAAACCATCTGTCCGCCGATCGTCATATACGCTGTCTTTTCAACGCCTTCGATGCTCGCAGAGGACACTATGCCGTCAAACGATTGTACGTATGCGATATACGGCTCGCCCTTGTCGAGCGTTACGAGCACAGGCGTGCCGTCGATTGCATCGCCCCAGTTGCTTGTCTTGAAGTAATCGCTCGGATTCTTTGCGAAGTTGATCGGGTCAATGCCGTATGCAACGCCGTCGATTTCATGCGTTTGTTGATATACCGTGCCTTTGTAATTATTTACATTAGCAAGTGCTTCTTTGAGGATGTCGAGTTTTGCTTGGTCATCCGCATTCGCTCTCACGTACGCCGCAACGTCGCCTATATCCTCGTTGTAGAAGAAGTTGACCGACTTGACGGTTTGCTTCTCGACGCTGAGTTTGAGCGTTATCGTTTGTGCGGTGTAGATTGCATTGCCGTTTTCATCCGATTTGCCACTGTTGACAAGCGCGAGTTTCTTGCCGTCTTTCGTGCCGTCAAGCGTCGCATATGCTTCGACTTGAGCGTAAATCGTGCCGCCGTCAAAGATATTCTGCTCCGCTTTAAGCTTCGTGCACGCCGCGTTGGTGTAGTACTTCACCGTGCTCCAGTCGGGGAACATCGTGTGCGTCGCAGTGCCGAAAGATACGGAGAACGATTGATAGTTCTCATTCTCGTACCACGTCGGATCAAGCGTGTCTTCGTGATCCACGTTGACAGCAAGCGTCGTGGGCTTGAGTGCGCTTACTTCAATCGGAATGTAAACAACTTGCTTGCCGCTGTAATCCGTGCCGATCGTGAGTTTTGCATAGAGCGGATACGTTCTTTGATTGGTGTATCCCTCGTATGTGATCTCGTCGGACGTGAGGTTGTGTACGCCGTTATTGTATGCGTCGTAGTAGGTTTCGCCCGCTTTGATGAACGGCGCTTCCACTTTGAGTCCGTTGCCGACGGTCATCTTTTCTTCGGACTTGTTGCCGCTTGCGTCTTTAACGTTGAGCGCAAAGTTGCTGCCGAGAGATGCCACGGTGATTCTGTCGTACGAATACTGGTCGAACGTGATTGCCTTTGACATAGAATCGTACACGAACGGTTTGACGACGATTCTCACGTTAACTTCTTGCGCAAGTTTTCCGGTGTAGGTTTTTTGCTGTCCTACGAATCCGGACTTGTCTTCACCTAAGGTCTTTTTGGTGACCGTGGTGGAAATGCTGAATCTCTGTCCGCCGACTTTTGCCTTGACGGTCACGTCAACGCCCTTGTAATAGTCGTATCCAACGATATCGCCGTTGTCGTTTCTGTGGGCAATCGCGTCAAGTGCCTTTTCAAGTTCTGTCAAATCCCACTCGACGTCATAGCCGTTCATATTCTTGCCTGCGACGTTCTTGCTGTTGATAAACTTGAATTGATTGACGTATTCGACGAGCTTTTGAGTGTCGGCATTGATATCCATTGCTTTAAGCTCGAGAACCGTGGAGTAATTGCCGTCGTTATCACGCGCGTTGGTGAATTTCTCTGCCGAAGCCGTATCGATTTCTCCGTTCGCATGGGCCTTCATCATCTGCGTGAGATGCGATATCTTGTAGTTCTTTGCGCTGAGTTCGATCGAACCGTTGACAGCCTTGCCCAAGCCCCATTGATATGTGAATCCGACTTTGACGGAGTTGCTTTCGGAATCCGTGTTCCAAGAAGTCGAACCTTGCCAGTCGTATGTGAATTCATCCGTGTTCCAGTCAATCGTGCCTGCGGGGAATTGCTTGCCGGTGGGCAAATTGCTACGGCTGAGCACGTAATACTCAACCTCTTCACCGCTTGCATTTCTTGCTTTGAACGTCTTGTAAACGGTGTTGCCCTTTGCGTCTTGTTCAGTCACAAGGCCTGCTACGTAAGCGGGCATCAAGACGTACTTGTTGCCGTCCGCATTGACGTTTGCCTCTGCGCCCTTGTCAATCTCTTCTTGCGTGGGTTGCACGAGGATCTGATATCCGTTTTCGGACGGTGCGCCGCTTATCGGATTGATAACCGCGTGCAGCATATTGCCTTCGCTGTCCTTCAGATAAGTTCCGAACGTTGCTTTGCCTGTCGAGAACGAAATTTGGACAAGATTGGGCAGTTCTGCCATAAACTTGCTACTATCACTGTCGATGTCGATATTCAAAGCTTTGGTGCCGTAAGAACCGTCGTCGTTTCTATACAAGCCCTTGACGGATTGCACTTCTTTATCGTTGGTGACGTAAACCGGTATTGCATAAAGCACAGTGTTGAGTGCATAGCCGTAGACATAGCCCGCAAGACGTCTGCCTTTTTCGTCTGCCGTTTCGGAATTTGCCGCAGTCAAATCGACCGACGCGCCGTCCCAAACGATGAACGTACCCGTTGCGTCTTGATATTGGCTTCCGGAGTTGTAAGACGTCATCTGTTTTCCGTCAATGATTATCGGGAATGTCACGGTTGCCTTTTGCGGGAAGAGCGTTTCATCGAGGAAGAAGCTATCTCTGAGCTCAAAGTCTTTTCTTGCACCGCCGGATATAGCGTAGCCTTTTCTTGTTGCAGGATCTTCAATGACAATTTCCGTCGGAGGTTCAACGCCGATATTACCTGCGGATTCGGATTCGTCAAAATACAGCAATCCCGTCTTATAATCGGCGTGATTTATGCTATACGGCGTAATGCGAAGCATAAAGAAGTCCCATGCATCCTTGACGTTGCTAGTCTGCTTGGTCGGACGTGTTGCGAAGTTAAAGTCGCCGGTTCCGCTTCCGACTTTTTCGTTGTACAACATTTCGGTACCAATACCGTTCTTCTTGCCGTTGACCATAATTTCGATAGCCTGAATGCCGGGAGCAACGGTTTCACCGCTATTGCAACCATAATCAGATGCTGTCGGATTGATGTCAATGTAGATATTGATTGACGGATTGATCGTACCGCTTGCAAACGGAAGGGGAAGAATGCCGCCGATGAGTTTGGTCAAATTCTCCAAAGTATCACCGGCAAGTCTTTGGATAGTACCCCAAATACCATCCATATTGATTGCCGGACCGACAATGCATTCCATTGCCCATTTGAGCAATGCAAACGGTATACTTCTCATATAAGGTTCTACGTAGTCAACCTTTTCTTGTGTGGTTGCGTTCTTTGCCAGCAACGTGTCTAATCCGTCGAAGAAAGCAGTGATCGGCTTTGTAGTAGTGCCATAAGGTTTATCCGATGGAGAAATGTTTGTCGCAGAACCGATATCTTTAACATTGACGAAATACACATTGCTTCCGCTGGATTTACTATCGGCATTATTGTCTCCGTTGCGCATGAGATTCATAAGGATGCAGCTCACCATAATGATGAGTTCGTTATATGCATCTTTGTTGAGCTCAACCTTGAGAGAAATCTTTCCTGCGCCGTTGGACACTTCTTTTGCACCTGCAAAGTACGGCCAATATCCGTTGTTGTTGAAGAGATTTACGTCAACGCTCTTGATGAGATTTTCAAGATTTGCCGGATATGAATACGATTCCTTCTTCACTGGATCGTTCCAACCACTGCTTGCTTGCGTTGAAGTATCAGCAGCAGTCTTTGCGGACGGATATTCATATGTTGCATCGTCGCCGTCAGTACCGCTTACGAGTTTAAGCGGGAATGCATCTGCCAACAGTGTTCCAAGATCAAGGCATTTCAAATATGCGCCGATTGCTGGGATGCCCGAAACCAAATCGACAGTATTACCGCCAACTTTTATGTCAGACAAGAATACGTTGTTGCCACCGAAAATAACGTTCAGTCCTACCGTATCTTTTATTGAAGCACGATTTAATCCAAGTCCAAGCAAAAGTTTGTAGCTCTTGGCAGAAAGATTGCTTGCGTCTTCAACCAAGTTCGTTGCAGTATAATCTTTCTTACCAGACAAAGTTATAGTTGAATGTTCATAACCCGAATAAATCCTTGGAACACCTACAATACCTAACGATACCCAGCCGGTATAAGCGCTCCAAACGGTATTTTGAATTTCGAGATTAAGACCGGGCTTGAGGTTGTCGATGACGTTTTGGATGAGCGACATAATGCCGGACGTCTTGGAGAACGTCAAGCCCGCATAACCTGTCTTCACCGATTCGATGAGTTTTTCGCTGTCAACCTTGCTTTGACCAAATCCGAGAGCGAAGTTCTTGATCGCAACGTTTGCGCCCGTGCCTACGCTGTCGAGTTGTGCGTTGAGGTTGATGGACTCAAGACCGCCTGCGCCGAGGTTGACGTCAAGTTTGACTGACTTGATGGGCGGAAGCGTTATATCGCCGAGATCGAGGCCGATTATATCGATAAGCGTCGAAATGAACGCATTGTCGAAAGACATACCCAAACGTCCGTTTTCGATGTCGATTTGCAAATAGAGAGCCGAACCGCTTGCTGCGGCTTTTGCGTCTGCACTTGCGTCTGCATCGGATGTGGACGCGTCTGCGCTTGCGACTGCGTCGGAAGCGGTGCCCGCACCGTAACCCGGAGTTGCGCCGAGCAAGCCTGCGATACCTTGGAATTTGATCTTGCCAAGGCCCAAACCGCTTGCGTCGATGTAAATTGCGTCGGAATAGATCTCGTCTTCAGTGTAAAGACCACTCGTGCCGACGCCAAGTTGCCACTTGTTGTCGTTGCCTTTCTTCATAAGTCTCGAAGAGCCGAGGTAGTATACACTGAGGATCGTGGAGTTGATCGGGTCGCCTGCCTTGATATCGACTGCGAGGTCGCTGAACAGGATACCGCCGATGCCGTATGCGAGGATAGGCGCGATATTGATATTTGCGGCAATATCGATTGTGAGGTTGATAGCCTCGCTTGCCATAGTGATATTGACGTCTGCAAGAGTGTACTTGTAGTAATTCGTCTTGTTATCGTAAGACGTTCCCGTAAACACCTCGTATGCTCCTTCGGAATTCAAGATATACACTTTGCCGTCATGTACTTTGCCGTCGCTATCTTTGAGCGTATTTGCGTCAACGAATGTCAATTCGGAGAACTTGCCTAATATGGATTGTCCTCCGAGGACGTTTGCAAGCAACTCTTGCACCCAGCCTGCCAACGATTCTTTGTAGCCTTCTTGTCCCGGTTTGAGATTCTTTGACGTCATTGTGAGATCGAGCGTCAAGGTCAAACCGATCGTGGGCAGATTGAGATCGGAAATATTGAACGTTCCCGTTCCATTAACGAGTGCTTCGAGGTCAAGCGCAAGAATCTCGATATAGCCTGCCGGCACTGTTGCGTTCACAGACTTGTAGTAAGTCTTGCTGCCGTCAACTGCACCCTTGTCTTCTACATATTCGCCTTTTTCGTTCTTGACATACTTGGTTTGAGAAGCATCTTTTTCAAGCTCGGCTTGTGTAAGTTGCTTGAAGACTTTCTTGCTCGTCGTTACCAAGTCAAAGTGCGTTGCCACGGATTCGGAAATGTCTTTTGTGATGCTTGCCGCCGGGATATCGAGGCAGAAGTACAAGCCGTCGCTCAATCTCAAGTTGAGACTGAACTCTGTCTTGCCGCCTGTTGCGTCCATTCTGAAGAGAATATCGCCGATATCGGGGAGCAGATCCTTCGTGGAATCGAGACCGCGGATCGCCATAATCTTTCTGTAGATTGCGTTGATGAGATCCGAGTTGAGTTGGAGCAAGAGTTTTTGCGGCGTGACGTTGATCATGAAGTACGCATAATCCTTCATCGTATCTATGATCGTGTCGATATCGCCACTGTTTGCTGTTTGTGCCTGAGTGGATTCTTCGCCGCTCGCTTCGCTCAAGAATTTGCCGAGAACGCCCTCGAGCAATCCGTCGAGATTGATATCGGTCACAGCGACTTTTGCGGTGTTGCCGAGGATTCCGCTGAGGTCAACGTAAATCGCGTTGTCGATGAGGTAGATTCCAAGAAGCGTTCTTGCCGCAGTTGCACCCGCCGTATATTTGTTGAGTTGCAAACCGAGATCTACTTTGAAGTTTTCAACATCGATATTTGCAACGAGATCGAGTTTGAGATATGCGCCTTTATCGTTGCCGAGTTCGTTGACGATGTTGAGTTTGAGCGTAGAACCGCTGACCGCGCTATTGGGATTGATGAGTCCCATCACGAGGTCGAGGATTTCGCTCAAATCGATTTCGTTTGCAGAACCATCTTGCGGAGCACTGCCGTACAACGAAATGTCAATCGACAATTCGAGATGTGCAGTTGCGTTTTGCAATCTGACATAATTACCGTATGCCGCTTTTTTCGCATAACGCGTGCCCGTATCGACAGCAGTTGCAAGACGATAATCTTCGCCGTCTTTGACGTATTCGCCGTTTTCGGACTCAACGTATTCGTAACGAATTGTGCCGTCTGCGTTCTTATCGGCAAATTTCTCGTCTTTGTCTACGGAGAAGTCTTTGTTGACTCTTGCATAGATCTTGCCGAGAGAAATTGCAATTGCGAAGTCACCTTGCTTGAGGTATGCGCCCTTCGTTTCGGTTGCGGTGTGTTTGACAAACTCACCGTTTTCGTAATCGTAGGTATCGCCGCCCCATGCAGGGTATGCGTAAGCAACGAGAGCGTAATCGTCAGTGGAAACGAGAACGTACGTATTGTCGTCGTCAGCACCCGTGCCTTGCGTGTATTCGCCGTTTGCATCTTTAACAAACTTCGTGCCGCTCCAATTGCTGCCATTGAAGTACTTGCCGCTTGCGCCGTACATTGCGTTGAAGTTGGCAACGGTTTCGTAATAGAGCGTGCCGACCTTGAATCCGAGGTTGATATCGATGCTGGGCGAGTTGCCGTAGAAGTTGATCGTGATACCGCTCGTATCCTTGGTGTCGGTGGTGCGGAGTTTGGGCAGGAATTCTCCGATGCCTTGGAGAATCTCGCTGTCACTGTCTGCAAGCATACCGATGAGGTCTGCAATGAGGGTTTCGTTGAGACCGACGGTGATAAAGTCGTTTGCGATGAGCAATCTGCCGAGCACGACGTTGAGAACACTCCAAATGTTTGCGGGAATCAAGCCGGTGTTGGCTTCTTCGTCGTCTGCAGCGGTGAACGCTTGTGCGGATGCGCTTGATGCGCTCGTGCCGAGGATGCTTGACAAATCAAGACCTTCCACTACTCCGTAGGAGAAGAAGTCGCCCCAACCGACGATGTCGCCGATTTGACTTGCGTCAATGTTGAGATAGAGTTTGCCGTCTCTGATTTCGACCCACAACAACGCCTTGGGCTTTTCTTCGCCGTGGAAGTTGGTTTCATAAGTCAACTCAAGGTAGATCTTTGCGCCTTCGAGGACTTGGAGAATTCCTACGCTCGTGTCGCCCGAAATCATCTTGACGAGATTTGCGAGTTGGAGATAGACCTTGAGGTCGAGGTTGAGACCGATGAGACTCTGGAATTCCGCGTTGTTTTTCAAAGACGTCGCGATGAAGTAGAGATAATCGCAAATGGTCTTGTCGTTGATGAACTTGGTGAATTGATACGTCCAGTTGATGACGTCGTCGAGAGTCGTTCTGATATCGAGATTCAATCCGAGTTCAACGCTTTGGAGTCCTGAAAGAACGCTTGACACGTCAAACGTACCGCCGCCGAGCAAATCGCCGAGATTGAGCGCAAGCGCTTTGGTGTAGTTGGTGAAGTCAATGACTTGCTTGTACACTTTGACGTTTGCGTGTGCTGTCTTAAATGCGTCCGCTTCGTCCATATCGGTATAACCGTTGCCGTTGGGGTCGATGCGGTAATACGTTTGTCCGTTATAAACGACTTCCTTGCCTGTGCCCTTTTCGTTGCCGTTTGCGCTCGGATAATCGCTTGCAAGGACGTATTGCAAGTTGCCTTCGCCAGTGAAGCCTTGGAGTTCGTCTTTGTTGACTCTGACGAAGTTGCCGTTGTCGTCAACGGTGTAGAGCGTGCCCGTGAACGATCTGAATTGATTGTTGCTCACGAGGTTTCTGTACTCGCTGTACTCTTCGCCGAGATGGTTGTTGCCCGCAATGTCGTTGAGACGTTCGTAAACGAGCATATAGATGCCGTCGACGTCGGTGTACAACTTGCCGTCGTATGCGGTTTGTCTTGACGTGAGAACTTCGCTCATAACGGGCGCTGCCTTCATATATCTGTCTTCAGGACCGACAGTCGTTGTGCCGTTGCTGTACAACGCACCTCTTGTGCCGTCTGCGTTTTCGATATAATCAAAGCCTGTCGTTTCGTCATGTATGAGTTTAACGTAATCTTTGTTGTTGTAATTCTTTCCGTAGTAATTGCTGTAATCTTTGTTGTCGTTGTCGCGATAGAAGTTTGCATAGTAGAAGATAGCGTTCGAGCCTTGTTGCATGTTGAGGATATCTTCTTTTCTGCCGAACTCGATGGACGAGGACTCATCCGCCACGCCGTTCAGACCTTGAATGTTGAGTCCGAGATTGAGCACGGGGATATCGCCTCTCTCGTTGAAGAGGATTGCGCCGATCGTAATGTCGTACGGATTGAGATTTTGTTTGAGGTAAACCTTGAGGTTGGGCAACATACTCGTGATGCTCGCGCTGTCTGCAATAAGTTCGTTGAGCAGAACTTTTGCAAAGCCCGACGTCACGTTGAGCGCGATTGCATTGGTGAATATGTTGATGAACAAACTTGCCGCATCGGGATCCTGCTTGTCGGGATTGTTGTCTGCGACAGGATCTGAAGCAACCGATGCGTCGGCTGCGTCGTTTGAACCGATATTGGCAACGAGACCCGTGAGCACGTCCTCAAGAGAGTACTCGCTCATATCCACGAAGAGTTTTGCGTCTTTGCCGAGCAATGCCTCTGCGTCAACGTATAGACCCGCTTTGCCCGTGTCTTGATCGTTGTCGTAGTAGATGCCGAGAATGTGCGGCTTGGTGCCGTCAAGGAGTTTGTATTTATAGTTGTTGGCGTCTCTGTCTTCGCTCGTGACATAGTTCTTGCCCGTGTTGTCGTCAAGCAAGTCGTTCTGTTCCCCCCAAACGTCGATTGCAACGTCGAGGTCGCGGATATCGATACCGAAGGACGGGAGTATGTAGAGTTTGAAGCCGAGGTTCAAGCGGAGTGAGAAGTAGACGTTGAAGGTCATATCCTCTGCGATCTGGAATTTGCCCGTCATCGCGCCGAGGATGCTGCCCAAAACGTCTCCGAGCGCTTCGTTTATGCCGCTGTACTTGTCGTCGAGGTCGCTGTTGACCAATACAAACAAGCCGTTTGCATTGTTGAGCGTTGCCAAATCGTCCTTTTCGGAGACCTTGACGTAGTCGCCTTGGAATTTCTTGTAGGCAATGCCTTTGCTCTTGATAAGGTCAAACGTGGGTTCAACGTTTCTTATGCTCTTGTACACTTCTGCGTAATCCGCATACGGGAGATAAATCTTTCCGGATTGTAGGAACAGACTGCCTCTCAATGCAAGCGAAATGTAATAGAGATTGTCGGTATCAACGTACTCTTTGTATGCGTAATCCGCATATTCGGGTTTGGAGAAGTCGGGTTTTTCAACCGAACTGTTTTGTTGAACCTTGATGAAGAAATCGGTATCGTTGGCTTCGTCGTCTGCGGAAAGAAGGACTTTCTTTTCGGTGTTGTACACTTCTTTCTTGTAGATGAACACTCTTTGGACACGAACGTACGCACTCGTTGCGTCAATATAGTATTCCTTCGAGCTGTCGTTTTCCATCTCGCCGATGAAATCGGGCATGTGATCCCAATCCGCCGTGGCTTTTTGATACTTGCCGTCGCCGTCCTTGACGAACAAGGTGTCGGGATTGATCTCGATATACTTATCTTTGTACTCGTAGAAGCGCGGATTGTCTTGATACTTGGTCGTGCTGAACGTACCTTTTTCATAATAATCGAAAGCCCAGTTGTCGATGCCGTCCGTCACTTTGTCAACGCTGGTGTAGATTTCTTCGTCGGTGTTGACGTAACGTGCGCCTGCGGCAATCTCTTCGATTTGGTATTTGGAATCGTTCAGCGCGTCCTTTCCTGTGACGTATTGGAACTTCGTCACGCCGATTTCGGGCGCGTTGATTGCGATGGAAACCTTGTGATTCCACAAATACAAGTTGACGGAGAGGAACTCGTTGCGCGCTTCGAGCGGAGTGACAACGCTGTACTTGAAGTCAACGGCTTGATAATTGTTCTCGCCGATCTTCTCGTAAAGTTTGGGAACTCTGACTCTGCGATCTTGCAATACCGCGACCTTTTCGCAGTTGTTGATCTGAGTTTGCGTAGCGTCGGCATAGAGAACTGCGTTTTTATCGGAAACGGGGTTGCCGTCTTGCAAACGGATATACACGTCAACTCTCGTGACGTCGTAATACTTCGCTTTTCCGGAAATAACTTCGTTGTCTTTTGCCGTGCGCTCGGTTTCGGACATTTCGGACTTCTGTACGAACGCACCGTCCGCCGCCTTGTAGTAAATACCCTTGTTTTGTGCGCCTTCACCCGTGTACTGGGTGACTTTGAACAAATACTTGGACTTGGTGAGAGTCTTTTCGATATCTTTGACAAGTGCCTTTCGTTCGCTCTCATCGATCGCAGCGTCATACTTGGTGATGAATTCGTTCACGATATCTTGTGCGCTCGTGTACGAATATCTGGTGTTGTCGGTGTAAAGCGTGACGTTGGGTTGATTGACGAATTCATCGTCGTCGAATTGGATCGCGTTCTCGCCCATTACGAGAGAGAGAATGCTGTTGATATAGTCTGCTTGTGCAAGAACTTTGATATATCTTGAAGTGATTTGCAAACCGTATGCAAACGTTCTGATATATCCGAGTATCGTATCGTCTTTGACCAGAGGCAGAGAAATGCCGCTACCCGAACCGTCGTCCGTAGTATCGTCCGCTGTCATAGCGTCGCTTGCATTGAGTGCGAGCAAGCCGCTCACGAGTTTGCGGATTTCGTTTGCGTCAACGCGCAAGGACGGAATGTTGAAATAACTCAAATCAATGAACAAGCCGCCGTTTTCGCGTTTGTATCTGCCCTCTACGTTCTTGTAGCAGTAACTTGAATCGTAGGAATATCTCGTGCCCGAGTATTCGCTCGATCTGATGTAGCTGTACTTGCCGTTCGTATCGCGATAATAACTGCCGTTCTTCGTTTCGAAGTAATGGTCGAATCTTTCGCTCGGATCAACGTAGTTTTCACTGTTTTCGTCGAGTTCGCCCTTCGATTCGTCGAGAAGCGTAAACGTGCCGCCCACCATATAGATTCCGAGCATATCGTGGTAATCGGAATCGTTTCCGCCCTTGGTTTGCAGTCTTACGCTGAGGTTGACGTAACTTGCGATGTCCGCAATGAGCTTGGCGAGTTGCGTCGTGTCGATATTCTCGATGACTTTCTTGAGCAAGTCGATGACGGTGAACAAATCCATATCGCCGTCAAATTGGTCGTCGTCGCCTGCGTACTTGACGAGTTCGGTGCGCATGAAGTTGAGAAGCGCGGCAACCTGAACGTCAACGTCCACAACGAGTTGCAACGAACGGTCGATATCGCCGCCCTTGTCCGATTGCGCCTTTATGACGAGAAGTTGATCGTCTGTAAGGCTCGGGAAGAAGGCTTGAAGCACTGCGCTCAAGTCGATGTCGTTATCTTCGCCGGTCTTGAACTGCGTCGTAATGTCAATGGTTTCGCTGAGAGTGAATCTGTCAACGTCGTCCATATTGGTGTACTCTGCAAGCTCGTCGCCGCTGAGGACGTACGTGCGAGAGTTGGTGAACGCAATGTCGAGATTCTTGATAGCAAGGCTGAGTTTGAGCGTGGTGTCGTACTTGCCGCCGTCTTTGACGTAGGACTTGTTTGCAGCCGCGCCTGCAACGTGCTTGTAAACGGCAACGGATTTCTCTTCGCCTTCGAGCATCGAACGTTTCATCGTGTCGAGCAATTCACTGCCGTCGCCTTTGCCGTTGGCAAGAACTTTCAACAAATAGAGCTTGTTGGTGCTCTCATCGCATTTGACGAGATATTTGTCATAACGGTTGCTTGCAACCTTGATTTCGCTGCTGTCGTCGGGCTTGATTGCACGCACGAAGTTGCTGCCTGCGCTTTCTTTGACGTATTCGCCGTCGTTGGATTGTCTGAAGACGTAGTACTTGTCGGTTCCTTTCTTAACTTTTTCCGCAATGCTTGCTGCGGTGCTTTCGGAATAGTCGGAATCTTTGTTGTATCTGTCGCCGTCAAGACCGAGCGCAACGTCAACGGAGAGGTTGATGCTGTCCGACGTGTCGAGTTCGACCTGCAAACCGCCGTTGATTTCTTGATAGAACAAGTCTTTGATATCGAATCCGAGCAAATCTTCGGGGATGTACTCGAGAATGGTGTCAAAGAGTTTGTCGCCGAGTTTCAACGTGAACAAGTCTTTGTTGATGAGCATAGAAAGAGCAAGTTCTTTGTCGCTGAGACTGATGTCGCTTCCGTTTGCGTCTGCGGCAACGGACGCTTCGTCCGTGGACGCGTCTTTTGCTCTGTTGCCCGCAACGAAGAGTTCTTCGTCGTCGAAGTCAATGATGATATCTTTGAGGAGTTCTGCGATGTTCAAACCGCCGATTGCGACCTTCTGAATATTGAACGCTTCCTCAAGATTGAGATAAATGGTGTTGTTGACGTAGTATGCGCCGAGCCACAAACTCTCGTAACCGGTTTCGGTGACGTTGATGAGTTCTATCTTGAGTTCGGACTTGGTGAGGTCGTAAATGTCGACCATAAGCGATACGTCAAGTCTGAAGTGTGCGGAAGAATAACCCTTCGTCGTAGAAGGCATTTCAACCACGACACCCGTGAGATCGCCTACGACGGAACTCAAAATCTTGCCGAAATCGAGCGTGCCTTCGGTGATGCCCAGTTCGAGTTCCACGGAGAAGCCCACCGTGATGATGGTGTCGTAGAACATGTTGGTCGGGATATCTTCATATTTTTCTTTGTCTGCTTCGGTGAGTTCGTCGGTGTACTCGATTTCCTTGCCGCCTTCGACTCTCGAATGCGCTTTGCCGTCGCGGATATACGCCGGGAGCAAGTTGTTGCCCGCGCCTACGCCGAGTTCGATGCCGCCGAGTTTAAGTCCCATATTGACGCAGCCGATTGCTACGTCAAGTCCGAGATAGAAGTCGCTCATCGAAGAGTAAAGATTGATCGTACGATACCAATCGCCGTTCTCGTCCTTAACGTAGCCGAACAAACGAGATCTCAACTCTTGAATATCTCTTTCTTCGCCGTTGTAGCGGACGTAGGTGTCGCCTGCGATATAAGTGTCGGTGACGCTTTCGTTGCCGTTTGCGTCCATTCTGTACATTCTGTAGCTACGCAAGCTGATAGGATCGTCGATGCCGGCGACTTTTGCGTAGTAGTTTGCGTTGGAGTGGACGTACTTGCCGTCAACGGTACCGGTTATAACGGTGTAAGCACCGTTGAGATAGACGCCGAACGTCTTGTCTGCCGGAAGTTTGCCGTCTGCGTATCTCGTCTTGACTGCGCCGTCAATCGGTTTTACGGTTCCGGTTGCTTCGTCGACGGTGACTTCGTAAACGTCGGTCGTTGCCGCTTGATAGTATTTGCCGCCTACGACGTAATACTTGTCGGTTGCAACGGTTCCGCTGAGGTCTTCCGTTTCGTAATAGGCGTATCTGGATTGCTTGTAGGCTTCGTCCGTCATAAACTTGTTGTACAAGTCTTGATCCTCGATATTCTCAGAGTTCTTGAGGTCTGTAAGGCTCTTGTAGACGGGTTGACCGAGGTCCACGCCGAGAGAAACGTTGAACACGTCAAACACTTCCTCGAGAGATCCGAGGTCGGGCATGAACGTTGCAAGCACGAACGCTATCAACGCTTTGGTGATTTGAATTTGGAATTGAGCGTCGCTGTACGCAAGCAACACGACTGCGTCGCGGGTTGCACTGCGGAGAACCTGCTCGTCGCTTGCCGTTTGTGCGCCGTTATTCTCTTTGTCTCCGCCGATCGAGCCGAGTTTTTCGATGACTTTCTTTGCGAAATCGACGAAGTTTTCGATCTTGGAGTAGTTCTCTGCCGTACCGACAACGCCGGTGAGGTCAAGATAGAACGTGCCGCCGCTCAGATACATACCGCCGAGCACCTTGTCGTTGCCGTCTCTCGTGCCTTTTGCGGTGTCGTATTTTGCGAAGTAACCTTGGCTGTCGACTTCGATGAACTGAATTGCGAGTTCGACCTTGCTCAAATCGCTGTTGTCGATAAATTCGCCAAACGAGCCGCCGGAAGCAAGCCCTTGCAAATCGAGAGCCGCAAGATCGATGTTTGCCGACACTCTCAAACCGATGCCTGCGTTGAATGCGGACAAGGTTTGCAAGTTGATGATCATATCGCGGAACGCATTGGGAAGCAAGCCGCCTGCATTGACGACTTCCGCACTTGCGGAATTGAAGTAAATCAAACCGCTTACGCTCAACGAAATGTTTTGGTCCTGATAAGTTTCTTGACCGCACTTCTTGTAGAGTTTTACCTCTTTTGCAAGTGCGTTGCGAGTGATGACATTGCCTTCCGCGTCCTTTTCGGTGACGGTCATCGCTTCAAGCACTCTCTTGTAGAAGACGGTGCTTTGCGGAGCGTTTGCGTCGTTACGATTGACGTAGATATCGTTTTGAGCGTCGTAAACATACACTGCGTCGTCATCTTCGGATTGAACGTAATTGACATAGTATGCGTATTGTTTGCCGTCCTCTGCGCTCGTCTGAACGGTTGCGTAGGAGCGTGCGTACATAGTGACGCCGGTGAGATCTTCCTTGCTGTAACGTTTCGTGCCTTCTTCGAGCACTTCGCCTTCGCGGATGAGTCTGTATTCGCCCGTCGCTTCGTCAAGAACGAACGCGCCGTTTGCGTCAACGTTGAAGTTGGGTTTGCGATACATACCCGTCTTGAGCAGGTATTCGCCGCCTTCGCTTTCATTGAACGTATAGTAAATCGCATTGTCTGCGAGTTCGGTTTCTCTCTGATAATTCTCGCCTCTGAATCCACCGATGAGAGCAAGAATGTTGGCGATATAGTCGTCCAAAGAGATGAATTCGAGTCGTTCGTCGTTGTCGAGAAGAGTCTGATAATCGTTGACGCTTTCAAGGCCGACCTTTACGTCTACGCCGAGTTTGAGATCGAACGTGAACGGCTTGGTGTTGCCGCGTTCGTCTTTGATCGGGTCTTTCTTGTTGGCAAGAGCGAGTTTGAGTTGCAATGCAAGTGCGTTGTCGAGATAGCCCTTGAACAATTCGTCGGTTTGCGGATAGAGATAGATTCCGCTTTGTGCTTCGTCAAGAACGGTGTTTTCGGAGTTCACTTCTTCGTTGAAAAGCATCGAGAACAAGTCGTTGATGAAGTTTGCACGCAAGAATACTCCGAGATAGCCTATCTTGTTGATATTGCTGTCGGCTTTCCACGGTGCCGCGCTAAGAACGAGTTTCGAAACGACGGTATTCAACAGTTTCGCAACGTCGAGACCGCCTGCTCCGGTAGTATCGTCCGCAGTGGACGCATCCGAGCTGCCGCCGAGTTCGACGCCGAGTCTGCCGAGCAATTCGAGAAGTCCGACTTGAACGCGCGGACCGCCTACGCCGTCAAGATCGACGTATACGTCGCCGTTGAGCAAATAAATATTGAGATAAGCTTTGCTCTGTTCGTGCTCGTAGTCGAAGTCTATGCCGACGCTTGCTTCGAGGCCTTTGAGAATGGTGTTGACGTCAAGATTTCCGAGATCGATCTTGGAAATGTCTTCCAATCCCATCGCCTGCAAGTTGAGTCTTGCTTTGACGTCGAGTTTGAAGCCGTCGTCCATCTTGTCGGAAAGCATAAGGTTGAGTCCCAAACGCTTGAGCAAATCGCCGACGCTGAACTTGTCTTTTTCGATTTCAAATCCGATCTCTTCGTTGTCGGTGTTGATGCGGATTTGCGGAAGCATGGTCGCAAGAATATCTTGCAAACCGTCCATTCCGAGAACGAGGTTGAGCAATTCGTCGAATGCGAAACCGTCACGGATATAACTTCCGTTGTTGTCTTGTACGAATCTGCCGTCGTAGTTGAGAGAATATCTGTCTTGCGGCGAGAAGGATTCGAGAGCCTTCTTGTCCGTGACGAGAACGTACGTCGCGCTTGCATAGTAGTCCACGATAAGGCTGAGGTCAAGTGCGATGATATGTGCTTCCTGAAGTCCCTTATAGTAACTTCTGTATTCACCGCCGTCCGCTTTGACGTATTTTCCTCCGACAAGGTTGTATCTGTCGCCTTTATAAGTGTCTTTTTCGGTTTCGCTAAGTTTGACGAATTTGTCGATTCCCTTGCGAGCCTTGTTCTTTATCGTGCCGTATGCGCCGTTTTCGTTTTTGCCGGTTGCGACGTCGATATTGCCGAGGCTTACGCCGAGTGCGATAAGGTTGCTGTCAAGGTTGACGTCAAGCGAGATTGACGGATCGAGTTGCAAATCAACGCCGACTTGAATGTCGAGGTCGAGTTTCTCGAGAATTTCGTCGATCTTAAGGTCACCGTCGCCGTTTGACGTGAGTGTGGCAATAAGTCCGACAAGCACGTTTTGCATAACGAGCGCACTGAGCTTGCCGTCCGCAATGTTGAGAACGACTTGCATTTGCTCGTCTGCCGAGAGCGTACTCTCGTCGGATGCGGTCGAAGCCTCGGAATTGTTGGTCTGCGACTTGATATCGCCGAGAAGTTTGACGATTGCGTCGCAAACGAATTCGCTGATGTTGGTCTTCTCGAGATAGAAGGGTTCGCGTCCGAGGTCGCCGAAGTCGAAATAGATATTTTGACCTTCGATGTAGACCGCTATTATATTCTTAATTACTGTATCATTGTCGTTTAACGTAATCTCAAGAACGATATTAGTGTCGTTCGGCTCGTTGAGCGCAAGGTTTGCGCCGAGGCTGAGGCGAATATCGTATTCGATATCGTCGTACATATCGAGTCCGAGTTCGATTCCGAGATTTTCGATAAACAAATCAAGGTAATTTTCAATGCGAATTTGTTCTTTTTGTCCCTTGATCTTGAGATCGAGTCCGAGATCGACGTTGAGTGAAAGCGTGTCGAGATTTTCGGCAGTCGTGTAGATAGTCGAGTCGAAATCTTCGGGAAGCACTCCGCCCTCTTTGCCGAGAGCAAGATTGATTTCGCTTATTTCAAGACCGATATAAACGGGAGAAATCTCCGCATTGAGTTGGAGATTGTAATTATTCTTCCACGCAAGAGCAAGATAACTTCTGTCCGAATTGAGTTTGATGAACTTTTCGGGATCGACTTGCTTGCCTGCAAGCATTTGAACGAGCGTGACGATAAGCCCTTCCGCAAAATTGATTTGCACGCCTTCGGAGCCTACGCCGATATACCCGATGATTCCGCCGAGCACTGAGCCGATAATACCCATAAGGTCGATTCCGCCGCTCTCTTCCTCCGCCATAGTCGTTGCGCCTGCGTCGGAAGAATTGCCGCCGCTAATCAAGCCGCCGAGCAATGCTCCGAGGTCGATATTTGCAAGTGCGACGTGGAAATCGTTGCTCAAATCGAGATAAACCGTGCTCACTGCATTGCCTTGAGCGTTTTCGCCCGTGCTTTGCAAACGAAGAGCAAGGATAACGTGTTGGATCTTGTCTTGATTGATCATTCCGTCGATATCGGCAATACTTCTGTTGTAAATTTCGATTGCGATATCGCTGTGGGACGCTATGTACGCAATATCGAGCAAACTTGCTTTGGTAAAGACTTTGTCGTTTGCAAATTGATTCGCGTTTTCGTCCGTGACGTTGACTTTGACGTATGCGTCGTCAACGAGGATATAGCCTTCTCCTCTGTATGCGAGGTCGGTGACTTCGCTCAAAGCGATTCCGCCTGCGACGTATTGTTTGAGGTAAACGTCGCCGACAAACTTCTTGTCGCTCGTCAAATCGCGCTCTTCGTCGTTAAGAAGAACGTATTTCGTGCCTTCGAGTTTGTAAACTTCGGCAAATCTTGCAAGATTTGCAAGTTCGGAGTTCGCATACTTCTTGAACACCGCGTTTTGCGTGAGATCAACGGGGACGTCGGGATTGAGGCGCGCGTTGAGTGCGATGCGGAATCCGATTTCCGCACCCGCTTCGACGGGAACGCTGTAGGTGAGAAGAAGTTGTCTGATGAACGAGTTGAGTTGCGGATTGCTTTCGTCAAGGAAAGATGCTATCCATTCGCCGACTGTCCAGGACGTGTTGCCTTGGTGTGCGCCGACGCTGAAAGTGCCCTTGACTTCCGCATAAATGCTTGGGATCGTGATATCGCCGTAGTCGTTGAAGAGGGTGATGTTTTCGTACACGTCCTCGTCTTCGCTGGTGACGTATTGAGCCATCGTCTGCTCTGCTTTTCCGTCACGCACGATCTTGATAGACTCGATTGTGCTACCGCCGATGGTAAGCTCGAGCGGATTGAGCGTTGCGCCGTCTGCGCCCTTAACGGTCGTGCCGATATAGATTTCCGCACCTGCGATTTTTTGTCCTTCGTCGGTGTTGATGTCAACGGCAACTCTCAAGGGTTTGTTGTCGAATTTGTCTTTTACGCTTGCCCATGCAAGTTGCGCCCATGCCGTGATGTCGCTTGCGTCGATGCCGATGACCTGATACACGATATCCGTCAAGCCTTTTGCGATCTGCAACTTGACGTTGTCGGAAGAGAGCGTTGCGATAATATCGAGAGCAAGTGCTCTTCTGGCAGCCGTATCGTCCTCACCCGTTACCGCAGCAGTCAATGCGTCCGCCGTTGCCGTGCCGTTGACGGAAACAGTGGTGTCTTTGACGAGCATGGAAAGAATGAGTTCATAAAGATCGATTTCGGTCTGAATCTTTCCGAGTCCGAAATTGCTTGCGTCGAGATAAAGCACGCCCGAAGTATAGTAAATTCCGAGCAAGACTTTGCGATCGAGTCCGAATTTTTTGCCCGTGAGCTCGACGAGCAACTCGCTGTGGTTGTTTTTGGTGTTGATTTGCGTCTCTTTGAAGAGCAAATATTTCAAAATCGGAGAAATATCGAGTTGTCCCGCAACGCGCAACTCGTAATTGATATCCATTTCCGAGTCGAATGCGAGAGTCGCTTTTGTTATATTCTCTTCAATAAAGTTTCCGTTTGAATCTTTATAATAGAGTGCGCCCGTGTACGTTGAAGGAACGGGTGTCTTTTCGATTTCTATATATTCGCCGTTTTCGTTGAGCCAATATTTGCCTTCACCGAACACGAGTTCTCTCGAACCTTGGTCTGCGGTAAAATCGATGCCGAGCGTAAGATCGAGCCCTACGAACGGATATTCCAAAATCTCGGTGAAATCGTCCTTTTGAAGGTTGTCGTTTTCAAGATAATCGGTCGGTTTGTCGTTCAACCCTGCGGACAAGCCGTTGAGCGACAAATCAAGGCTGACGTTGTTGCCCAAAGAAAGGAATATGCCGAGTTGGAAGTCGGGCAAATAGAGACCGTCGTTGAGCGCAATGCGGATTCCGCCGTCAAAATCGGTGCTTGCAAACTTGATCTTAACGTTGTTTTGCACTTCGCGATAGTCGTTGAAGAAGTCGTTGCGATAGTACTCTTTTCCGCCGAACGCTTTGTACGGAGTGAGAATTTCGGTCTTTACGTATTTTCCGGTTGCGATATTGAACCAATACGCGCCGTTGTCTGTCGCATTGTACTCGCCGCTGCCGCTGTCGTAAGAATAATACTTGCCGCTCTTTGCGTAATTCTCGGGTGCGGCTTGCGCGTTCTTTGCGACGTATTGTTTCGTTTCGATATCAAACCAATATTCGCCGTCGGCATTCTCTTCACCCAAATAATACTTGCCGCTCTTTGCGTAATTCTCGGGTGCGGCTTGCGTGCTTTTTGCGATGTATTGTTTCGTTTCGATATCAAACCAATATTCGCCGTCGGCATTTTCTTCACCAGAATAATACTTGCCGCTCTTTGCATAGTTTTCGGGTGCGGCTTTCTCACTTGTCGCAACATATGCGCCCGTTGCAACGTCATACCAGTGCGTGCCGGTTGCTTCGGTGGCTTCGATATAACCGTTGTTTTCCTCGTTAAACGTGTAGAACTTGCCACTCTTTGTGTAATTCTCGGGTGCGGCTTGTGCGCTTTTTGCTATATATGCACCCGTTGCGATGTCGTACCAGTGCGTACCGCTTGCAGCAACGGATAACGTATAGAATTTTCCGCTCTGCGTATAGCCTTTGGGTGCGGTTTGCGCGCCTTTTGCTATATATGCATCCGTCGCGATGTCATACCAGTGCGTACCGTTTGTCGCGGTGGATAACGTGTAGAATTTGCCCGATTTCAGATAGAATTCGTCACTATTTCTGCTCGTATCGGCAAAGGAAACGTAGTCGCCGTTCGGAGCGAGCCAATAAGTTTGGTCATAACTGAGTCCGATAATGTTGAGAACTTTGTCGAAAAGTCCGGATGCAAGCATGACCTCGAAGGCGTGGTTGCCGAGATTGAAACCGTCGATTATTCCCGCCACGAAGCCGAGAATCGAGTTGACGTCGAGTCCGCCTTCTTCGTCAGACGTCGGGTCATCTGCAACTGCCGCTTCTTGAGCGTCGTTTTGAGAGCCGTCGCCGCCCACTCCGAGCATGTCGAGCAATTCTTTGGCGTCGAGTTTGATCTCTTTGACGCTGATGCAAAGCAAATCTGCTTTCAGGTATACCCAACCGTCTTGCAAGTAGATTGCAAGAAGAGGATTATTGCCCTCGACGTCCGCTCTTCTGGTGATTGCAATCTTTGCAGAAGATTTGAGGAGAATATCGAGGATTGCGCTCGTGTCAAGACCGCCCGTAAGGTCGATGTCTGCGTTGACGTCGAGTTTAAGTCCGCCTTCGATATTGCCAAGTTCGAGCAATACGTTGACGAGAACGCCTTTGAACAAATTGCCGAGTTCCTGATCGGGAAGATCAACGGAAATTTCCGCAAGTTTGCCCTTGAGCGTGTCTATATCGATCGAAAGACCCGTCGAGAGATTGACGTGGAGCAAATCCGTGTTGAGCGTGCCGTTCTTGAGAATAGGCAGGTATGCGCCCGGATTGTCCGCAAGATCTTGTTCGAGATCGGTGAAATTCTTGTCAAATTGACCTTGATTGATGATTTTACCGAAGGTAACGTCGACGCCGAGTTCGAGTCCGATCAACGGATCGAGCGTGAAGTCGGTGTGCGTTTCGTTGTATTCGCGAATTCCGAGCGTTGCGTCCAACTTGATTGATTTCTCTTGTTGTGCGCCCTTGTTCGTATAGGTCAGGCTTGCTTCGGAAATGGGGATATCCGCACCGATATTGTCGCCTGTGAACACCATTCCGAAGATGGTTTCGAGCAAATCTCTGGTGATATCGAATTGGATACCGTTGATGTTGAATATGTTTTCGTCCATATCGATATTGATATGGTCGAGTATCGTGCTTACGAGTGCCAACACGTCAACGCTTCCGTCGTCGTCGGCAGATTCAAACGCGCCGTGTTGAATGATAAGTTCGCCGTTGTCGACGAGCGCTTGTTGGATCGCTTGCGCTTTCATACCGTCGGCAAAATAATCGCGTGCCGCTTGAGAAGTCGCGTCGCCTTTGAGTCCGTCGATTGCACCCTTTATCGTGTCGAAAAGTTGATCGATGAGATCGCCGAGCAATTGATTGACATTGATATCGTCGATCTTGAACTTCGTTCCGTTAGAGCCGAGCAAACCGCTTGCGTCGATATAAACGCCGTTCAAACTGCCCTTATAAAGCGCGCTGAGACGTTCTCTGTTGTCTCTGCCGAGAACTCTGACGGCAAGTTTGGTTTCCCCCGGGTTTCTGGTGTTGATTTCTCCCTGGAGGGTAATCGTAAGTTGAACGACGCCGCTTGCAAAGTCGATTTCTTTTGCAAACAACGGTTGAAGCGCCGCAAGCAATTCGGCGTCGAGATTTTGTTTGAGGAGGTTTGAAATGAGCGTGCCGAAAGAATCCACCACGTTGTCGATGGACACTTTCTTTTGCGCAAAGTCGAGTGAGAGAGTTATTGCGCCGTCAAGCGTGAGGAAGGAATATTGCTGTGCGGTTTCAATGGCTTCGAGCAAAGTTTTACCGTCGGATCCGGTACGCTCTGCGAGAATACCCTTGACGTCGAGATCGGGCGTGCCTGCGAATTCGGCTTTCGCATAGCCCAAATCGATACCGAATTCGGATTGGAACGTGCCGTACTTTTCTTGGATATCGGGAATTCCGCTCGAATTGAGGTTTACGTCAATGCTGAAATTGGTTTCTTTGAGCGCCCCGTTGTAAATGTCCGCTTCGAGATAAAGCGCAACGCCTGCCAAAGCACCGATTTTGCCAAGATCGAGTCCGAGCACGTCTTTGACGAGCCCGATAATATTTTCGGGAATAAGACCTTGGACAAACGGAATGAGCGTCACGATAAGTCCGAGATCACAAGGAATACGCAAAACCTGACGACCGTTACCGTAGTCCACGAGCGTGCTCTTGCTTGATCCGAACAGTATGTTGACGAGCAATTCTTCAACCGTCAAATGGGCTATGTCGATTTTGATCAGACTGTTGACAAGTCCGCCGATATCGTAACCCATAATGGTGTCGTAAAGGATTGAGGAAAGATTGAGTTGTTCGAGCGCGTCGGAAAATCTCGTCACGAAACTGCTCATATTGATGGTGTCCGTGTACACGACGTGGACGCCGTCGCCTTTCTTGATTCCGCGCATATCTGCAACGAGTTTGCCGTCATAATAGTATGCGCCGAAAAGCATCGAGCCTTTTCCCGCCTTCGCCATATCCGTGATGGTCTGACGATCGAGAGTACGACCTGCGATTTCGTCTTTTCCTAATTTCCAGAATTCAACGAGGATTTGACTGTTTGCGTCGTTGACTCTGTCAATCTTGCCCGCAAAACGAGCAACGATAAGCGAATCGTAAGAATCCTTGGCAAATCCGAGCACGAACGCCGTATCGACGTTTATGTACTGTTTGTCCTTTTCCGCACCGGCTTCCAAAAGCGCTGCGTCTTTGAACAACTTCCATGCGTCTTGCGGTCCTATGTACTGCGAATTCGTCGGTTCGTCGTCGGGCGTCGGCGTAGGAATAACCGGATTGTCGACGTTTCCGCCGCCTGCATGATCGCACGCCACCATGCCGAAAACCATCGTGATAATCAGCACGAGCAACAATACGAGCGATAACTTTCTCATTCTCATAATCTCCTCCGAAACATACGCCTCTACGCGTGTAGCGCATATGTGTAGATTATTATACAGTCCAATTATACGTTTTTTTTCGCTGTTTGTCAATAGTTTGTCAATACTTATCTTGTTAGAATAACGATTACAATACCTTGTGGTCTGTACAATTCACCTCCACAACCTATTGCGTAAAACGTTGAATTTCATGCCAATTTTCACTCCGAATCTGCAAAAATCCGTCGCTTTTCCCGTTTTTACCGCAATTCGTCGATTTCGTTCGAGAAATTCGCCGTTTTTCGTATTCTAATTGCATATTTATCACTGTTTTGTTGATTTTAGGCTTTTGTTTTCACACGGATAGATTCCGTGAAAGTTTTTTGAAACGCAATATTTTTCACATTCCCGTCATTTTGCGATTTTTCGACGTTTTTTTGCTTAAAACACGGTATCTAACCGCACATATCATATCTTTGTAGGACACAAAGTCTGCGTCGATTGACAGTGCGCAAGAATAGTGCTATATTCATTTTATGCAAACGACCGTACAAAAAAATCCCCTTATCGCAGAGGACGTAAAAATCACTCTCGCACCAAGGCATAAACGCAACAGAATCTGGGAAATCGACTTTCTCAGAGGCGTTTGCGTATTGCTGATGATTCTCGATCATCTGGCAATTTTGCTCGGGTCGTATTTCGGTCCGCAATGGTACGGTTACGGGTTCGTTCGTAGAGGCGTCGGCGACGCTTTCACGACGTTTTGTTACAATTGGATAAACGGAAGCGCAAGCGATGTACGCGACGTAATCCACCCAATCGTTTTGTTCGTGTTTTTCTCAATTTCGGGCATATCCTGCACCTTTTCACGCAACAATGCAAAACGCGGATTACAACTGTTGATAGTCGCCTTGATTTATACGCTAGGCTCGTATATCGCGCAAGAATATATGGGAATAAGCGGCGTTTTCGTGGCATTCGGCGTGCTGGATTTTCTTGCGGTATCGATGCTTATCTACGCCCTCGTTTCCTTCTTAACAAGGGACAACCGATGGACAATGGTCGGCGCAAGCATAGCACTTATAACGGTGACCTTATGCCTGTATTTTTGCTATACTCCGCCCGCAACGACGCCCAAGATCTTCGCGATAGTGTTCCCTCCCCACGATTTTTGGGGCAATCCGTCGCTGTTTTACTCTCACGCCGAATTCTCCCCCGGGGATTTGTTTACGCTCATCCCCTACACCGCTTTTTATTTTGCAGGCGTGCTTATCGGCGAGTTGTTCTATTACGAAAGGCTATCTCTCGTTCGCTTCGAACTCACGAAAGCACTCTACAAAAAGACATGCGACGCCCTTTATGCAAACGTTGAAGCGGAGAATGTATCGCTGCGAAACTTCTGCACGAATACGCTCACGTTTTTGCTCGGAGCAGGAAAAGTTGCGACTATAGTCGCAAAAGCAATAGAAAAAGCGGTTTGCTTCTTTGGCAAACACGCCTTGATAGTTTACGTCGTTCACGTTGTCTTGCTTGCCGCGCTGTTGAGTCTGATAAGCGGCTTGTTTATCACACCGGGCAATTTCGGCATTTAGTTATATTGCAAAATGCGCCAAATCGGCATATAACAAGAAAGGCACGGCTTGAGCCGAAACCCAACGTACAAAGCGTACGTGATTTCGGAGCAAGTCGTGTTTTATATAGTAAAAATAAGTGCGCCAAATCGATGCATAACGAGAAAGCGCCCCTTGAATGACAACCCTAATTTACCAAAGCGCAAATGTGTCGGCAGACCGTGAATACTGCAAAACTATAGACTAAATAAGCGCTCCAAAGCGGCGTATAACAAGAAAGGCA
>JBNMJA010000003.1:0-46448 GCA_050873585.1 Bacillota bacterium
TCCGTTGAAATCAAAGTCGAAGGCGGAACGGGCGCAGGAACTTACACCCAAGGCGACAGCGTAACCGTAACGGCAGAGGATAAAGACGGCAAAGTGTTCATAGGCTGGCAGGATGAAAGCGGAAAAATCGTCAGCACAAACAAGAGTTATACCTTTACCGTGACGGAAGCAACAACCCTTACGGCTGTGTATGAAGATGCTCCTGCGGCAAAGAAAGGACTTTCGGGCGGCGCGATTGCGGGTATCGTAATCGGTTCGGTGCTGCTTGCTGGAATCGGCGGATTTGCAATCTATTGGTTTGCAATAAGCAAAAAGACATTTGCGGACTTGGGCGTTGCTTTGAAGAAAGTCTTTACGGCAATCGGCAACTTCTTCAAAAATCTTGGAGCAAAAATTAAAGCATTGTTCACCAAGAAGAAATAATTTGCAGGATTAAGTAAATCTAAACAACAGCAAAAAAGAGAGTTTGACTACGGTCAGACTCTCTTTCATATTTGCTAAAAAATTTCGAAATACTTGCAAAGACGGATAACTCCAACCCTTATTTTCAACAAGGCATAGTTTTGGCATAGTTTTAGGCATAAAAAATATTTTCGATAATAAAAATTGCTTGCATTGCTGTAAAATAGGATATAAAATGCAGGTAAAATACAGAAGTTAGCGAACAAAATGTGCAAAAATGAGCGTTTTTAATGGCGTTTGACAGGATAAAATGAATTCCTAAACCGCAGGTCGGGGGTTCGAATCCCTTCACGAACGCCAGAGGCGCTCGGTTAAGAGCGCTTTTTGTTAGCAGAATCATTTGCTTTGAAAACGACGGTGAAAGATGGAAATTACGGTTGAAGATTTTGAAAAATTAAACGGCGACGAACGCATCGTTTTCGACATACGCCCCGAAACGGATAGGGCGTACGGTTTTATACCCGATTCCGTGAGCGTGAGCGAAGACGATTTAAGGCAAAATCCGCCGACGGATAAAACCAAAAAGATCGTGATTTACTGTGCGAAGGGCATACTCAGCGTGGATATTGCCGAGCAGTTTTGCGAGCAAGGACTTGACGCATACAGTTTGCAGGGCGGATATTCGGAATACTTGCGCATGCAGATGAAAAAGCAGGTTGACGACGATTTCTGCAAGAGAGTCGAGCAAAGCATTACAGGTAAATTTAAGAAAGATATCTTCGGAAAGTTTTATAAAGCCGTAAAAGAATATGAATTGATAAAGGACGGAGATAGAATTGCCGTGTGTATATCGGGTGGAAAAGACTCGATGCTGATGGCGAAACTGTTTCAGGAATACAAAAGACACAGCAATATCGATTTCGAGGTAAAATATCTCGTTATGGATCCTGGGTATGCGCAAGCAAATCGTGAGATTATCGAAGAGAACGCAAGGCGTCTTAAAGTGCCGATAACTGTGTTTGAAACCAATATATTCGAGTCCGTTTACAACGTGGACAAGTCGCCGTGTTATCTTTGCGCGCGTATGAGAAGAGGGTATCTCTACAATTTCGCAAAGCAGTTGGGATGCAACAAAATCGCGCTCGGTCATCACTACGACGACGTGATAGAAACTATCCTTATGGGAATGTTGCACGGCGCGCAGATTCAGTCGATGATGCCGAAACTTCACAGCACCAATTTTGAGGGAATGGAATTAATTCGTCCGCTCTACCTCATCAGAGAGGACGACATAAAAGCGTGGAGAGATTTCAACGGATTGCATTTCATACAATGCGCTTGCCGATTCACCGACACTTGCACCTCTTGCAACAACGGGCAGAATCACTCAAAAAGACAAGAAACCAAAATGCTTATCAAAGAGTTGAAAAGGACGAATCCCGACGTTGAGAAGTGTATCTTCAAGAGCGTCGAAAACGTGCAACTCAACACGGTGATAGCGTATAAAAAAGACGGTGTAAGGCATAGTTTTTTGGATGATTACGACAAATAAAAGCATTGTTTATAAAGTTTATAGTGCCACTCGAAAAGAAAGACATTCGGGCAAAATATGGCAAAAGTTAGGGTTTAGCAAAGCAAAACGCGCACTTAAAGTGCGCGTTTTGTGTTTTTATAAGTTTTCAAAAAAGAGGATTACTTGTTGTTGGGCACTTCGATGCTGACGTCGGAAAGCGCAAAGGAGGCACACGGGTGGATATAGCCGTACGCTTTATCCGCATCGCGTCTGCCGTCGGTGTTTTCGGGGATAAATACATCGCCCGACAAAAGTTTGCTTCTGCACCAACCGCAGATACCGCCTCTGCAACGGTTTGGCCCTGCTATGCCTGCGCGTTCGAGAGCGACGAGCATATTCTCGTTTGCGTTGCATGGAATATCGTATTCTTTGTCGCACATTTTGACGTGGAGATTGAATACTTTATCCTTTGCCTCTTGAGGATATCCGGGAAGTTTCCATGGCTCTTTTGCAGAACCGAAAAGTTCCTTGCGATAGAATTTCTGTGCGATTCCGAGTTTTGCGACTTCACCGTCGAGGAAGGTGTACATTGACTGCGGACCGGAAGCGAAGATGCTGAATTCGCCTTCGGGCGCATACTTCTTGATGAGTTCTGCGGTGATGAATCCGTTTTCGCATCCGTCTTTCTTTTCGTCGGAGAGAACGTACACGACTTTGACTTTGTCGGTGCGCTTGCAGATTTCTTCAAATTCTTTTTTGAAGAGCACGTCTTTTTCAGTTCTGCTGCCGTAAAGAACGGTGAGGTTGAAATCTTCGTCGCCTGCCAAGATTGCATATGCCATTGACAAAATCGGAGTGATGCCGCTTCCGCCTGCGACCGCGATTACGTTTTGTGCGTCGCGCAAACCTTCGTAGTAGAACACGCCCTGAGGCCCTGACGTGACCACTTCGTCGCCGACTTTCCAGCTGTTCAGAATATACTCGCTCATAAATCCGCCGGGCGCGCGTTTTACGGTGAGAACGTATTTTCCGTCAAGAGAGAAGTCGGGACCGCAAGAGATGGAAATCGGGCGGGCAATGAGTTTGCCGTCGATGAATTGGCGCACCACGACGTATTGTCCTGCTCTGAAGAAGGCGGGGTTCGTGCCGTCTTTCTTTGCAAGGAAGTAGGATTTGACGTTTTCGTCGTGCTCGACGATATCGGTGATGACGAAATCTTGTTTTTCGGGGTGCCTTTCTTCCGCTTTTTTGTTGGTTTCATATTCCGTCACGAGAGGAGTCGTCGGTGCGGATTGAATCATTTTTTCTCTGTTTTTCGGTCTTGTGGTGAAATAGAGTATATCCATAAGTCCGATTGAACTGAATTTTACGTTTTTCATTTTTCGTCCTCCTTCATATCTTCAAGAAGCAGTTTTGCCATTTCTTCGCCGTTGACGTAGGTTTGGCTGTATCCGTCGCTTCTTGCGCCTGACGCGCCGCAAGTTTTGAAGCCGTGGATAGGTTGGTCTTTTTTGATGCTCATAAGTCTTGAAACCAGCGTATCCGTGTCGTCCGTATTGTACCCGTACGACGTTCCTTGCGGGGTTCTGAGATAGTGGGCAAACGTCCAGGGAGACGCCATCTCGATTTCTTCGATGCAATCGTGGATGATGATGCCCGTATCCTTTTCGAAGTTGTCCATAACGCGTCTGAAGAGGTCTTGTTTGCGCTTGACGTATTCTCTCTGAGAGAATTTGCCCCACACGTCTTCGGAGTACGGAATGGTAAAGGTCATAACCGTCGTGCCTTTGGGTGACGCTTCGGGATTTACGACGTTGTATATGACCACGACGCTATGGTCGTTGCCTTCGTAGTGCTTGCTCGCTTCGTAGTTCTTCTTGGTGTCGAACGTGCCGGGCATAAAGATGGTGTAGTCTTTGATGCCGAGTTCTTCGATGCTCTTGTTGAGCGCAACGTATGCGTTGAAGAATCTAATGCCGTGCTTAGACGCGTTTGCCTTCTTGATTTCGCGCTCGGGCACGGGGATACGCTTGTCCAAAAGTCCCGTATATGCGGTTTGCGGATTGACGTTTGCGATGACGTAGTTGGTTTCGACAAAACCTACGCTCGTATCCACGCCGACGATTTTGCCGTTGTCGTCGGATACGACCTTGTTCGCCTTGACATTGAGCCAGAGTTCTCCGCCTAGTTCACGGAAACGCTCCACGCCTGCGACGGTCATGCCGTGTGCATTGTATTGGCAGATTGCAGGGCATTTGGTTGCGTACATGTAGAGCATCCACGATTGGTGGACGAAACTCAAACGCTCGTAATCCATGCCGATATACGTCCAGTACACGTTGAGGATGTCGATTGCGTCTTCGGGCATACCGATTTTTCTCAATACCGCGTTGAAGGGTCTTTCTGCAAGACGAAGGAAGTTGGGGAAGCGTTTGAGATAGAGCATGCTGTCCACTTTGACCATATCGTTTTTGTCAAACTTGTCAAATATGTGTGTGGAGAAAAAGTCGTGAGCTTCGACGCATTCTTTTGCGAGGTCAAAGAAGGTTTTCATCGGCTCTCTCGAACCGGGGACTGCCTTTTCCATGACGTCGATAATGTTGTCGATGCCGACGGGCAGAGTGAGGTCGAAGTGCTTTCCGCTGCGCGTCGTTCCGATGCATCTGTAAAGTTCCGGGACGAGAAGCCAGTTGATGTTGAGTTTGTAGTCCTCCATCATAACCTTGCCGGGCAAGCCCCAGTCGCCTTTGCTGCCTATGCCGCAGTACTCGTGAAGGGACGCGTCAAATTCAAATCTGCCGCGGATGAAACTCGTCGAGCAACCGCCGGGAAGATTGTGTTGCTCGAGAAGCAACGTCTTTTTGCCTGCCGTGGCAAGAGCCAGAGCCGCGGACAATCCGCCCGTGCCTGCGCCGATGACGACGGCATCGTATTTTACTGCCATAAATTTTACCTCCTTATGTGGTCTGACCAGTATATTTGAATGATAGCATATCGATAAATAAAAATCAATATCCCTTTGAAAAAATATTCGTTTAGTGTTGATTTTATAACAAGTGTCGGTTATAATGATAGTTGTGATTGTGGTTTGACCACAATCAAAGGAGGGCGTTATGCCGTTTGTACCGATAAAGATCAAAGTGCCCACGCTCAAAGAATTGCTTTTGACGCAACTCGAGGATCAAATCCTTTTGGGAAATCTCAAAATAGGGGAGAAACTGCCTTCGGAAAGAGAAATGAGCCAACAGTTTTCCACAAGCAAAACCGCCGTGCACGACGCTATTTGCGAACTCGAAAGAAAAGGCTTCGTAGAAGTCGTGCCGAGAAAAGGCGTATATATCGCCGATTATTTGAGAACGGGAACTATTGAAACTTTCTTTGCGCTTTTGAGATTCAACGGCGGAAAACTCGACGAGCAAACCACCGAATCTATCATAGAATTGCGCAGGTTTATCGAACTTCCGTCCATCGAGGACGCAATACGAAATCTTGCCGGTGAAAAATGCGCAGCACTCGACGATATTCTCGCAAGGGGCAGAGATGCGCATAAAGATTCAAACCCGCACGCACTTGCGGAGTGTTTGTTTGAATTTACGCGCGAAATGTGCATACAGTCCAAAAATCTCATCACGCCCATGTTGTTCAATGCGTTCAAACCGCTCACGATTCCGTTTTGGGAAGAGAGCATCAGAAGAAACGGCATAGATTACGGCATAAAGGTGCTCGAAGAATACTATAAAGCAGTGCAGGAACAAGACGTGGAAAAAGCAAAAAGCGTCGTCAATTCCGACTTGAACAACTTTTTGTCGTGACGAGAGAATATATCGGCGCGACGATTGACGGGGAAAAGCAGAATTAGAATTTTAAAGAAATATAAAACAAGTAAATTTAAAAAGGAATCGCGAGTGCGATTCCTTTTTATCCGTTGTAGAGCGATTAGATTACAGAAGAAGAGTTTTATCTTCGCCCATACCCATCATGCCGTCGAGGACGTATTTCTTACCGTCTTCGTCACGCAGATAGCCTTCGAGTTCGCCGAATGCTACGTAGTAGTCGATATTGACGACGAGCGCGTGCATTATCATCGGGTTCATATTGTAGACCTTGAACTTGAGATTGACCATATCGTGCTCGTCTTTGATTATCCACTCGGAGTGGTCGCAGAAATCCTTGCTTTCGGGGCTTCTTGTGAACTTGACGGGCGGAAGGATACTCGTTGCGCCTTCGAGCCAGAGAATGTTCTCGTTGTATTTTTCTTGGTCTATAGATTGGTTGCGAGTGAGGTTGAACGCAAGCCATTTTTCTTCGCCGTCAACATTGCATTTGCCCATTGTGGTTACCCAGTCATAGTGTGCGCGACGGGGATAGAATCCTCTGTGGTCGTCAACGACTGCGGTGCTGTCCTCGTCGGTGAGCATTTCTTCGCCGTTGATGACAAGTCTGCCCTCTGCCTTGAAGAAGTCTTTTTGGCTGTACAGCGGACGATTCTTTCCAAACGGTATGCTTGCCACGCAGGGCTTTGAAAGACGGGTGAGAGAGAAGTCGTATTCGATGGTCGCTTCGCCGTAGTTTTCCTTTATTGCCTTGACTATGGTTTTGTCCTTTCTGGTGACGGTGATGAGGCATTTGCCCTTATGGTTGCCGCTAAGTGCGCACTTGCCGTCCTGGAAGTTGTTGACGTATTTGACGTGCGATACGGGGGTTTGACCTTCTGCAACCGCGCCGTTGATGAGGTTGGGCGCAATGACGGTGTCTTTTGACTTGAGGTTGGTGTCCCAGCAGTAAACTTTTTTGGTGCGTTTGTCGTAGAAGATATTGAGCGTTTTTCCGAAGATGCCCATGTCGCATACGACTGCGAGCAGTACGCCGTTTTTGAGGTGAACTTCGGTTGCTTCCCAAAGCGTAAGTTTGAGACGGTTCATGCATTGCGGAGCGCGAGTGGGCTTTTTGAGTTTGACCAAATCCATTTGCTCGAATTCTTTGTCAAACGTTCCGAATGCGCATATGCCTTTTCCGTCAACCATACTTTTGGGGGTGGGTACGGCGCGTCTTTTTGGGTCGATATACTTTGAATATTCTCCCATAATCTCTTTCTCCTTTATCAATATAATATATCAATGCGATAGCATAAATATTTCTCCGTTTGTCACGGTAGTTGCAATAAAATGGATTTTATCTTGTCGATATTTCGCAATAAACTATCGTTTTGCGAAAAACGGCTTATCTTGTTTGCTCGTCGATTTTCTCGACGAAGTTGCAAAGGATTCCGAACGTGTTTGCAAGACAATCTTTGTCAACGTCCTTTGCGACGTCAAGCCTCGTGTGGTAATAGCGCGGCAGATTGAAGTTCATTGCCGTCACGCACACGCTGTTGAAGCCGCCTTCGGTGTACGCCGCGGCGTCGGTTGCTCCGAGTGCAACGCTTCCTTTTTTGCAAGGAATACCTTCTTCTTCGCAGGCGTCAAGCCAGATTTGCGTTGCCTCGGGATCGCACTTGATAAGCCCATTCATATCCTTGTGATTGACAAGCATATGGTCTTGCTCCCGCAAAGTGTCGAGGCACAGTATGGTCGTGGGGCAATCTTTGAAATCGTTTTTATGAGCTTTTACCCACGCTTTTGCGCCGCGCAAACCTGCCTCTTCGCCGCCTGCGCAGATGCAACCGACTTCGGTGTTTTCAAATTCTACGCCGTTGTCTTTGAGCGCTTTGAGAAAACTTATTCCCATTGCGCAACCGGTGAGATTGTCCGTTGCACCGTCTGCGATAATGCGCGGATTGAACAGGAAGTACATAAGAATCCAGAACGGCACGAACACTCCGCTTACGCCCAAGGCGATGAGCAAAGGCGTGCTTTCGACGGGGTTGAACATACCGCCGATTATGCACGCCGCAATTGCGACTGCCGTGAAATACAATATGCCGACGATAGAAATCAGAAAGTGTGCGATAAATGCTTTTCCGCCGAGATGGTAGTTGAGCGTCCACTCGTAAGCGGCGTCTGCGTGTCCGCTGATAATGACTCTGCGTTTGACTTCGCCGGTCGGTTTTTTGATTGCCATCATATTGAGAGATTCGCGCTTGGGGAAGAGCGGGTCGACGACTTTGCGATACAGCACGAATTCCAGAATCATTATTTCCATGCCGATTGCGATGAAAATGAGCGAGAGCATCGGCATAAAAAACGCCGCAACGAATGCGCCGAGAATGAGAGTTACGGTTATGTAAATCCAACCCATAAATGCGAGCGTATGCACGTCGTATTTTTCGGTGGTCACGAAGTCGGCGTAGGGAGCGACTTCTTGTGCCATATAGTTGATAGCGTCTTTTTCGCCTTGACTTCCGCAATCGCGTTTTCCGAAAGCGGACGTAACGTGCGAGATAAAGTCAAACATATAGTTTGCGCTTTGTCCTTTGTTCTGTTTGAGTTTTTCGAGTTTCATATTTCCCTCACTTCGCGTGTGCGATTATAATTCAATTATAAATATATTTTATTTGAAAATCAATATACAAATGTACGATTTTCGTCAGATTCGTCACGGTGTATTACAGTTTTATGCTTTTGACGCAACCGTTTCGCCGTACGCTTTTGCGATGCGCGCAATCATTTCGGTGTGAGTGAACGTTTTGTGATATACGATCGTGGTTTCGCGCGTCATGCTGAGGTTTTCGATGGGGAGCGCGACCAGTTGCCCCTTGCGGATTTCTTTATAGCAAGTGTTTTTGGAAAGTATAGATACTCCGACGTCTTTTTTGACGAGATTTCGTATGGTTGCGATGCTGTCAACTTCGATTATAACGTCGAAGTTGTCCACGGATTCGCCGATTGATTCGAGCGCGGCGTTGAACTTCTCGCGTGTGGACGAGGAGGGCAGGCGCAAAATCAAATGCTGCTTTTTAAGTTCCTGCAAAGATATGGACGCTTTTTTCGCAACAGGGTTTTGAGATGAGGCAATGCATACGAGCATATCCGTGTCGATTATTGTGAATCTGAAGTCGGGATTTGTGGGTTTTTCCTCGATAATAGCCATATCGATCTCGAAATTTTCAAGCATAGTATAAAGATTTTTTATGGTATCAGTAATAAAAGTTATCGATACATTATCTTCGCCCAGTGCGATTTTAGACAATGCCTCGATCATAAGTCCGCTCTCTTGAGTATGGGTGATGCCTATGCGGATTTTGTAGATATTCGTCTTTGCGTTTTTGATTTTTTCCTTCATTTTCTCGCAAAGCGCGCGCATTCTTTTGGCATACAAAAGGGCGATTTCTCCCTCTTCCGACAGTACTATTTCGCCTTTTTTTCTCAAAAAAACAGGCGTGCCGAGTTCTTCTTCGAGTTTTTTGATATGGTGCGATACCGCAGGTTGCGTGAGCGAAAGAATTTCGCCCGCTTTGGTGAAGTTTTTGGTTTCGCACACCGTGATGAACGTTTCGAGTTTGTCGTCAAGCAAAGACACGATAACCTCCTGTTATTACGACAATTTATGTTAGTATAAATTATCATAATTTGACTTTATGTTTTATCCATCATAGCATATTAACACGAAACAAACAAGAGGCAATTTGAATTTTCATTGCCAAAGAGGCGAAAATGTTGCTCAAAAACTTTTCATCGGTGGGACAAGCGATAATATCTATAGCCGTAATGCTCCTCGCAGGCTACGTTATGTCACGCGTTACGAAAAAATTAAGGCTTCCCAACGTGACGGGATATATCGTTGCCGGAATCATCATCGGCCCGTACTGCATCGACGTTATTCCGACGCAAGTGGTGGAGGGGATGAGTTTTCTTGCGGATATCGCGCTTGCGTTTATCGCGTTCAGCACGGGTGAGTTTTTCACTTTGTCCACACTCAAGAAAAACGGCGCGAAGAATATCGTAATTACGGTTTTCGAGGCGTTGCTTGCATCGTTGGTCGTGTTTTTGGTGATGTATTTCGCACTCGGATTGAGCCTTGCATTTTCAATCGTCCTCGGCGCGCTCGCGGCGGCAACCGCACCTGCGTCTACGATGATGACCATTCGTCAGACGGGCGCAAAAGGAGATTTCGTGGATACGCTTTTGCAGGTCGTTGCGCTCGACGACGTAGTGGGGCTCGTAGCGTTTTCGGTGGCAATCGCAGTCGCTACGGCTTCGCTTGCAGGCGTTGTGACATTCAAAAACGTTGCGCTTCCGATTATATACAATATAGTCGTGTTCGTCGTTGGCGGAGCATTGGGTTTTTTGCTCAAATTGTTGCTCGGAAAACACTCCACGGACAACCGTCTTATCATTGCAATTGCCGTTATCTTTTCTTTTTGTGGACTTTGCACGTTGCTTGACGTGTCGCCGCTTCTCGGGTGTATGGCAATGGGTACGGTGTACAGAAACGTGGCAAAAGACGACAAATTGTTCAAACAATTAAACTATTTTTCGCCGCCCATTCTGTTGCTTTTCTTCGTGCGCTCGGGCGTGAATTTCAAACTTGACGCGCTCGTAAGTTCGGGCGGTTCGGTGGCAGGAGTGTCCTTGCTCATTATAGGCGTCGTGTATTTCTTCACGCGAATCGCAGGCAAGTACGCAGGCTCGTTCCTCGGTTGTCTGTGTGTCAAAAAGGACGCGAAGGTGCGAAATTGGCTCGGACTTGCGCTAATTCCGCAGGCAGGAGTCGCCATAGGTCTTGCCGCGCTCGCTTCGCGCACGATAGGCGGAGAAATGGGCAGCGCAATGGAAACCATAATCCTTGCATCGAGCGTGCTCTACGAACTCATAGGCCCTGCCTGCGCAAAACTTTCGCTGTATCTTTCAAAGTCGTATTCAAACGATATCGACAAGGTCGTGCCCGATTCTCAAATAGAAGAATCTGAGCAGAAAAACGACGTGCAACTTCTGATTGAAAAAATCCAAACAATCAGGCAATCTCTGCCCTCTCCCGAAAGACAAACCGAGGAGGAAAACGCTTTCGACGAGGCGGCGGAAGAATACTATATTCTCAATTCGAGACAACGTGTAAAGAGATAGGAGGAAGATATGAATTATATTGATCCGCTTGCAAAACTTATGGGGGAATGGGCGTGGAACGTCACGGTTTATTCCATACTTTTGAGGGTTATCGTGCCGTTTATTTTCGCCTTTTACGTCGGCTGTGAGCGCTCGACGAAAGGGCATACCGCAGGCCTTAAAACGTTTATTTTGCTTTCGCTTGCGTCCACTTCGTGCATGATTCTAGACAGAGCGTTGGGACTTGCTTTTCCGATTTGCTCGGCAGGTGCGGTGATAGGCACGGCTATGCTTAGCGGAAACTCGATTTTGTTCGGCGCAAAGAATCAAATAAAAGGACTTACGACGTCGGCGTGGCTTTGGACGTGCAGCGTTTTCGGATTGCTGTTCGGTGCAGGTCTTTATACGGTCGCGCTCATTCTTGCCGCCGTGTATATCGTGATTTTGCAGTTTTTCCCTGCACTCGAAAAATATTTGAAACAGCGCTCCAATCACTTCGAGTTACATCTCGAATTGCTCAACAAAAACGATTTGCCCGCGTTTATGACCACTTTGCGAGAACTTGGCATGCGCATAGACGACGTTGAACTCAACTCTGCGTTCATCAATTCGGGATTGAGCGTGTATGCGCTGAAACTCACCATTGAGAGCAAAGAACTCAAAAAATACAAAACTCACGACGAAATCATCGAGGCGTTGAGGAGCATCGAGTATATCCACTACGTTGAGGAAAAATAAAAAATCATCGCACGAGCGATGACTTAATACTGAATTTTGCGGGCGGCTGGGAGGGAAATGCTATATTTTATAGCAAAATCAGGGTTTTCGGAGTTTTCCGTCAAGCCCTTTTATCAAAAAGCATCTTCCGACGACGGTGTCGAGGCTCACTTGCCCGAACACTCGGCAATCGGAGGAGTGATTGCGGTTGTCACCCATACAAAACACGTTGCCTTCTTCGACGTAGAAGTCGAGATCTTGATCGTAAATTGCGGGCTCTTGATCGTTTATATAATCTTCAACGAGAAGTTGTCCGTTGAGATATACCGCATTGTCTTTAATTTGGACGTGGTCGCCGCCGATTGCAATCACGCGTTTTACAAGCGTTCTGCCGGCAAAATTCCCCTTGTCTGGAACGAAAACCACGATATCCCCCCGTTTTATTTTTGCCAACTTATTCAAGAACAGCGTTTCGCCGTTGTTTTCGTCGTCGTCGAGATTCGCACCGTTTCCGCCGTCGAGGGTGGGGTACATGGAAATTCCGTCAACCGTGAACGTGTCAAGAACGAAATACTTGAGAAGAAGCGCAGTCGCTATTGCCAAAACGATGACCAAAAGCACGATTGCAACGGACGTCGCAATGCGCCTGGAGCGTACTTTCGGATCTTCTAACGGCGGGTCTTGTATAAATATAATTGTTCGCATATCAAAGTATATTATCGACGAATTCGATTATTTTCAAATCCACAAAAAGTTGTTGAGAACGATTCCGTCCGTGTCCTCGATTTCAATTGCTTTGACCACCGAGAACGAGGACAGGGTGCGTCCTTCTTCGCTCTTGAAATCTGCGGTTTCGAACAGCAGTTTTTGCCAAAATTCTCCGCCTGTCAACTTCGTGCGAGCAGTGTATTTTTTGAGGTCGGGATATGTGTAAACCGATACGTTCAAATCTCTTGCTTCTTTTGAATAGGCGTCGATATGCAAAATCGCAGAACGATTTATCGACGACATCTCCTGTATGCTTCTGCAAAGAGTTATGCTTCCTTTTTTTGCGGATATGCCTTTTATCGAGAACGGACCTTCTGCAACAAACAGGACGTCGTCGTCAAGCAGTGTGTCGTTTGTCTTGGCAACGAAATTGCCTTTCCCCATGCTTCCGTCGTAGATTATATTCGAGATTCTCGGCGTCGTTTCGATTGTTTCGACATTGTGTTTTGCCGGGATTATGCTCGTAACCTTTGTGGAAATCACGTTTCCGTCGGGGTAGACAAGGGTTGCGTAGGCAACGATGAGTTCTTCCGTGTCGTAAACGGGTACGTCGCACACGTATTCGTGTTCTCCGACTTTTTGGCGCACGTCGAAAGATTGCCAATATCTCTGTTTCGAGGACGGTTCGCCGTAACTGACGAAAAGCGTGCGCTTGTCGGCTTTGGCAACGGTGCTCATTCTGACGTACAGTTTTCCGTCGGTCGTTTCAAAACGCATAGTCGGAGCGACAAACGGTGATGCCGAGGTTGCCAAATGGGCTCTCAGCCACAAAATTATTGACAGATACACGCTCTTGGTGATTTGCATATCGCACGAATCCGACACTATGAGTTGCTTCGCATCGGATTTGACGAGGTCGAGCATATCGCCCATTCTGTCAAGGTCACAGCATGCCGAATCCCGCGTGACGACGGCAAGAGTGGGGCAGTTGACGAACATCGCGTACGTTTCTGCGCCGACGCCTGTCGAATACGCAAGTTGCTCGTCGCCAGACGGTATGTCACTACCTAAAAATCTTGCGTTATGCTCTGCCCAACGGTAACCTCCGCCGTTGATGGCAACCAAAGATTTCACGCGTTTGTCAGTGCCTGCGACCAGCCAACTGAGTTGCGAGCCGATGCCGAAGCCGATGATTCCGATACGGTCTGCAAGCACGATGCTTTGCTCTTGCATCAAACTTATTGCGCGTCTTGCGACTTTTGTCCATACGAACCAAGGCGTCTTGCGAGCACCGTTTTCTATGCTGTCGAGGTGAGTTGTACATTCGGGATATACGGCGAAACTCAAATCTTGCGGATACGACGTTTTGGAATCTTCCTGTGTGCCGCAATAATCGAGCGCACATGTCACAAAACCTTCTTCGACGAGCATACGCATAGCGTCCGTCGAGTGCGGATTTTCAAACGACGGCAACACCAAAACGGCAGGACGTGCGTCTTGCCAGCGTGCGTCGTAGTAAAAACTGCAACATACACGAGTGCGACCCTCTTTTGAGGCTTCCGCAGTGAAAATCTGCTTCGAGCAGACAATATTATCCGTCGTTTGACACGAGATTATTGAGGCTTCCAAAGGCGCTGTGCGCGGATCGAATCCTTCCCATACCTCTGTCGGAGTCATAAACTTGAGTTCCATACCTTGCATTATATCTCAAAAACAGAACAATGTAAAGAAATAAAACTTTTATATCAGGTATATCAAGCGCAAAGCGCGTGCGCGAGCGAAAAGCTTTATCAAGCGATTGGTCACCGCAATCGTCGGTTGCTTCTTTTATGTAGGATAGCGCCGATGCTTTCAGACTCGAAGCATATTCCGCACACATTTTTTTGACCGTTTCGTCGTCGGGCATAAGAAAATCCATACGTCACCTCATCGGCAGTATATGCCGATAATCAAAAAAGTGTTTTTTAGCGCCGTTTTATCCTAATGCGCCAAAGGCGCAGATACCAAGCAGAGAATTTTGCGTAATTGTGGTAGGAGTATTTATCCGTGCTTGATATGATAGCAAAAATTCTCTGCGCGGTAGGGGGTTGAAAAACAAGCATGGCTTTCGTCAATACGCAAAGGTGCGTATTGACGTTGACATAGCGCCGTTTTTCAACCGGATTCTCTTACGGATATTGTAACTTTCGGGGTGAACGTGAGAGTGTTTAAGCAGTCTTCCTCGAGAGTGCGACCGACGGACTGATAGGCTTTGGATTGCAAAGACAGAAAATCTATGCCTATTTCTTTTGACAACTCGTACATTTCGAAAAGCCGTTTTTCAATGTCTTTGGCAAGGGCGTCGGCATATCGGTTGACTATCTCGTCTGCGGTTGAAAGCACTTTGTCTGTGGGAATTTTTTGGACGTCGGCAAGGTCGGCAGAGAGCGATATCTTTGCAGTCACGTTTCTTTTGTCGGCTTTGATTTTTACGTCTTTTTTGAGTATTTTGAATTCGATAGTGCCTCCGTCCTTTGCGGTGTAATTGAGAGTTCCCGTCACGTCGTGACTGTGATAAAGTGCCAAAATCTCAGCGTATTCGTTTTCAAGAATATAGTTTTTTTTGTCGTCGAAAACGAGTGCGCGCGATATATCGAACTCAAAAGTATCGTCGTCGCCGCTTCCCGTTTCGGTGAGAGGAGAGTCCGTTTTTTGAGCAACGATATACGGAATAACGTTGGATTTGCTCCTTGACAAAGAGCGTGCGAGAAAGTCTTTTGCGGTGGTGCGAATCATACCGTCCGAACCTTCTTCGTTGACGAGTGCTTGTTGCAAAAAGAACGGGGAACTTATTGTCGTTCCGATGCGCAAAGACAACATCTCCGAGGGAGGTTTATTGCCTGTGACGAAGATGGTTTGCTCGGGCAAAGCGTACATTCCCGTCAGAGGATAGAAGAGTTGCATATGGTCGAGTTTCAACGCCGCAGTTGACACAAACACGACGTTACAGTGCGAAAGTGATATGATTAAACCCATTTTGCGCGCAATAACGTCGAGCGCACCCGCAATCGTTCCCCCTTTTGCAGAAGTGCATACGAAACTCGTTTGAGAGGTGTCGCCGCTTGACGAACCGACCAAAACCGCTTGTGTGCTGACCTCGAACGTTTCTTCCGATTCGTCGTAATCGATGCCTATGCCGAGCACCACTGCGGACTTCGACAGCGACGGCGTTTCAACGAGTCTTCCGAAAACTATGAGCGTCACTGCGATTGCAAAAAATACAAACCATTTCGTGCGCATAAGATATGAAGATATTTTGAGTTTTTTCATTGTGCTTCTCCTTTGGTTGCGTTTTGCTTGAAAGAGAAAAGCACCTCGTCGTTTTCACTGTCGGGTAGCGCATCGAGTTTCGCTCTCGAAACGTATTCGCAATCGAGTGCGGCGTACAGATGCGGAAGTCGTTTCTTTTTATATTTCGCAACGGCGAAAAGCGCCACCGGTAAGGCAAAAGCGACGCCGCTCAACGCATATCCGAAATTGCTCAAAGCAACGTCCGTCACCTCTTGCAAGGACGAGGAGAAAAGAGCGCTGCAAAGCACCGCAATCGGGCATATGACTTTTGACGGGACGTCTGTGCCGAGCGCACGCTTGCACGCCTCGTTTGCCCCGTCGTATAAAAACGCAAGCGAATAGAGCGACATCATTATTATGCCAAACAGATTCGTCCATTCCATTCTTCCGATTTCAAGCGAAAGTTGGTTGAAACTCGCAATGTGTATCAGCAAATCTTTGACCATTTTGAGTGCGTTGCCGTAAAGCGCCACTCCTATGAGTACGATAAGGTTGGCAATCGCCCACGTGGTTGCGATGCCGAGGGTTATATACGGTTGCTTTTTGTTGCGAAGCCGCACAAAGACGAAAGGAAATAGGTCGCCGAGCCAAAGTCCGTATTTCGGCATTGTGAGAAGAATCTCAATCGGTTGTTTCGAGAATATCGGCAGATTCCGTCCGAAATCCAGGTCCGAATCCAGAAACGCAAGATTGAGAATTATCACTGCCAAAAACAAAGGCGCGAAAAGTTCGCAACTTCTTGCAATCGAACGAGTGCCTTTCAATCCGAGATATACGACGGGCAACAAAAACAAAACGTAGATCAGAAAAGGTTGCGTTCCCGTGAATAATTCGTGGGTCAAGTACGAGGTGCAGTAGCAAAAATAGAACACGGTTTTTAGCACGAGCCAGCAGGACGCAAAAAGACAGATAATCTTGTATGCAACACTGTTTGTTGCTCTCAAAAGAGCGTCGCCGCCCATGCGCGCAAAAGCAAATATAAGGGCGGCGCAAATGCCTTCCACGGCTGTGAAGCCGAGAAAAATCCAAAAGGTCGACGAGCCGAATTCAGAGGAAATAATCCCGGGTGCGGAGGATAACTTAAAAGCAAAGCCCACCGCGATTATTATTGCGGCGGCTTGCGAATTGTATATCGTGCCGAGAGGCAGATTTTTGCGCAATCCGTGTTTTATAGTGCTGTTGTTCATATATAAACCTTTGATATTGTTAATTTTTGCGTATGCGCCTGCGATTTTGCGTGGGTATGGAATACGGTCGCAATTCCATAGACGACGAGTCCGCTTTCAAAACGCCGTCTTGCAAATCGGGCGATATTCTCGGCGCGTACGGCGCAAGATAAGGCGTGCCGAAATTCTCCAAAGAAGCAAGGTATGCGATTATGACTATGGTGAGAATTATCATTCCCACAAAACCTAAAACCGCACTTATGCAAAGATACAGGAAGCGGAGAATAGACATAGGTCCGACCTGATCGGGTACGCAGAATATTCCTATTGCCGACAGCGCTACGACGAGTACGGACGGAGAAGAGATAAGCCCGGATTTCACGGCGGTGTCGCCAAGCACGATTGCGCCGACGACGGATAGAGATATGCCGAAATAACGAGGCATACGAATGGACGCCTGATTGAGCACTTCAAAAAGCGTGAGAACTATCAGCATTTCGATTGCGGGCGGAAAAGGTATATTTGTCGTCGCCGCCATAAGTGTCATAAGAAACTTTATGGGTAGCAATTGAAAGTGATAGGTTTGAAGTGATATATACGCGGCAGGAAGAAGCACGGTGAGCATTGCGCCGAACACACGAAACATTCGTATCATAGAGGCGCGCCAATCCCCCGAATAATAGTCGTAGCCGTCCTGAACGTCCTCGAAAACGAGGTAGGGCAGAGTGATTGCAATAGGCGAGCCGTCAACGATTATGACTACGCGCCCTTCGAGCAATTTTGCCGTTGCGACGTCGGGTTTTTCCGTCGTGCCGGCCTGTAGAAAGAATGAGTTTTTCTTGGTCTGAATAAAGGACAAAACGTAGGCACTGTCCACTATGCCGTCCACGTCGATTTTTTCGATTTTCCGAGACAACCTGTCAATGATTTGCTTGTCGGCAACGCCCCTGATATACATAAGCGCAACCGTCGTTGACGAGTATCTGCCCACTTGGAAAGTTTTCATCACGAGATCGGGAGATTTGACGCGCTTTCGTATCAGCGACATATTGGTTTTTATCTCTTCGATAAAACCCTCGCGCGGACCTTTCATAACCGACGAAGTTGGAGGTTCGCCTATCGCTCTCGACGCAGGTTTTCGCAACGAAAAGACGAACGCTTCCTTTTCTCCTTCGATATAAAACGCAATATCGCAAGCGGCGATATTTCTAGGGGATTCCTCCACGGGGACGACTTCGATTTCGTCTGCGTAGGCAACCGTGTTCTGCAACGATTCGAGAAACGGTTCTTCGATACCTTCGCAATTTTTGAGAGGTCGTACGACGTCCTGTTCAAAAAGAATTTTGTCGATATTGCCGTCGATATAGGCAAAAAGGCAACGTTTGTCGCCCACGTCCAAACGACGACACTTGAAGTCGTCGCTGTATGAAAAAGTTTTTTTCAAATCTCGCTGCAAATCGTCTATATTCACATTGCACAGTGTTGCCAAATCGACGGATTTATAAACGGTGTTCAAGCAACAAAAAAACCGCTCCCCAAAAGAGAGCGGCAAGCGTGTGATTAAGTTTTACGCTTAGTCTACGGTGTTTTCCGTGTTTTCGGGTTCATCTGTTTTTTCGTTTTCTTCGGCTTTGTTCTCCTTTTTGTCCTTGGGCTTGCGGAAAACCACGAATTTCTGCCAAATAAATTCAAGAGCAAAATTGATTATCATAACGGTTGCTTGCGCAATCAAACCTGCTCCGTCTACACTCATGTGCACAGAGAGAAGGTGTTTTATTGTCCAAACATACCATGTTTGGAACGGGTAGAACGGAACGTAGAACAAAAATGCCAAGATCATGGCTTTTGGTACGTTGCTTGCGTCTTTGAATGTAAATTTTCTGTTAAATGTAAAGTTCCAGACTATTGAACAACAAAGAGCAACTGTCGTTGCAATGAACGTGACCAAATCCATTTCTTCGACGATAAAAACTATCTTTTTACCGCTCTCGGGGATTGCTGCTTGCAATATCGCAAAGACAACAATTTGAATAATGCCTGCGCTTGCCGCACAAAGAGCGTATTTGATGAATTGCATCACGCCTTTTCTTTTCTCTTTTTTAGCGTTTTTCTCGGCTTGTTTCAGGCTCGTTTCGTACAAAATTCCCCTTGGAGATTCGATTGCCGTTTCTTCCGTTTCGGGAGTTGTTTGCTCTATGACTTGGTCATTGGTGTTTTGGTCTTGTTCCATAATTTGCTCCTATGAAAACAGTTTATCATATGTTGAGAAAAAGTCAATATCGAAACGGATGAAAGGGCAGAAAGCGAAAGAAATATAGGACCAGAGAATAGCAAAGAGCATCCCGAGTGGCAACTCTAATTTACTAATCGCAAATGAGTTGAGAAAATCGAGCCAAAGGCTCGCACCAAGCAAGCGCTCGCACGAATTGCGGCTTGAGTTTTGCCCGTCTTATTTTGAGAGTGAAGAGCGGTTGCGCGGTTAGAAAACTGAAAATCTAGCGAATAAAAGAAAGGCACTCAAACGAGTGCCTTTCGTAAAATCGCGCCGATTTTCAGTTGATGCCTTGCGCTATCATAGCGTCGGCAACCTTCTTAAATCCTGCAAGGTTTGCGCCTTTGACGAGGTTGTAATCGAGACCGTATGCGTCCAGTGCGTCGCAGATTTGCGTGTGGATGCCTTTCATGATTTGTTTGAGTTTTGCGTCCACTTCTTCTTTCGTCCAAGCAAGACGTTCGCTGTTTTGCGACATTTCAAGTCCGCTCGTTGCAACGCCGCCTGCGTTGACTGCTTTGGATGGGGTGACGAGAACGCCGTGTTCTTGCAAATATGCGATTGCCTCGTTGGTGGTGGGCATGTTGGAAACTTCGTTGAGCACGGGCACGCCGAGTTTGACCATTGCCACAGCGTCGTCCAAAAGAACTTCGTTTTGTCTTGCGCAGGGCATATAAACGTCTGCTTTGACGTTGCCCCAAGGTTTCTTGCCCGCGACGAATTCGCAGCCGTATTTGTCGGAGTAGTCTTGCACTCTGTTGCGGTTGGATGCACGCATTTCAAGCAAGAAATCGATCTTCTCGCCGCTCACGCCGTCCGGATCGTAGATATATCCGTCGGGACCGGAGAGAGTGATGACTTTTCCGCCGAGTTCGTCGATTTTCTTTGTAGCGCCCCATGCGACGTTGCCGAAACCGCTCAAGCAGAAGGTCTTGCCTGCGAGGTGTTCGCCTTGGTGTTTGAACACTTCTTCGAGGAAGTACGTTGCGCCGAAACCGGTTGCTTCGGGGCGAATGAGAGAGCCGCCGTAACTGAGTCCTTTTCCGGTGAGAACGCCGTTTTCGTAAGCACCGACGATTTTCTTATATTGACCGAACAGATAGCCGATTTCGCGACCGCCGACGCCCATATCGCCTGCGGGAACGTCCATGTTGGGGCCGATATGACGGTAGAGTTCGTTCATAAAGGATTGGCAGAAACGCATGATTTCGGAATCGCTCTTGCCGGTGGGATCGAAGTCCGCGCCGCCCTTTGCTCCGCCCATAGGAAGGGAAGTGAGGGAGTTTTTGAAAGTTTGCTCGAAACCGAGGAACTTCATTGCGTCGAGGTTGACGTCTTTTTGGAATCTCAAACCGCCCTTGTAAGGTCCGATAGCATTGTTGAATTGAACGCGGAAACCGCGGTTGACGTGATAATTTCCGTTGTCATCCATCCAAGGAACGCGGAACATAATCTGTCTGTCCGGTTCGACGAGGCGTTCGAGGATGACGTTTTTGCGCATTAATTGCTCGTTTTGCTCGATAGCCGGAGTCAAAGACGTGAGAACTTCTTTGACGGTTTGCATAAATTGAGGCTGATTGGGATTTTTCAATTCAGTCTGCTCTATGACTTCGCTGATGTATGACATATTTTCCTCCTGAACTCGGCGTATTGCCGATTTATGATTAAATAATATACTCTTAAAACGCCAAAATCAACCCCGAAATAAAAATCGGGTGAGTACAGTTCAAAGATTAATTTCACGAAACGATAAATATACGCACAAAACGCAAGAAGTGTCGTTTTTTGAAATAACGACGGCATATTATTTATAAAAGACGGTGCCGATAATGCAATTTTTCCAATGTCTTGTGAGAGAACGCGGACGTGGCACGCAAGATATTGGGCGAGCAAATTTTCTTGAAATTCGTATTGAAATATATTTTAAGATATGCTATGATAGAACAGTAAATCATATTCGGGTGCGCTCGCACACACGTGCGCTACAATCCCAAATCAATGAGGAGAAAGTTATGAGCCAAACTCAACAGTACAAAAAGGTCAAGTTGTACCGCACCCTCAAAGTGGTGTTTTATATGCTTGGTCTTCCCTTGTTCCTGGTTGCGGTGTGTTTCACCGCGGTCAGATTCATCGGCCACGATCCGTTTATGGGAGATACGACTTTCACAACCGGATTGGGCTTCTTCAAGCAGGCGGAATCTTATATTACCGCACCCGCGCTTTACGGCGTTTGGATCGGCTTCGGAGTGTGGGCGTTCATTTCCATCGTACACATTATCCTGAGCAAAACCGTAAAGAATCCGCGCGTGAGAATGTTCTCCGTGGTTGCGGTGTGTATGGCGGTTATGCTTCTTACCGGCGTCGTTATGGACGTTGAGCTCGAAAAGCAAGTTTCCGAATTGCAGGCACAGTATGCAGGTTCGGACGTCGTCGTCAACGATTATAAGACGCAACTTTCTTATTATCGTACGGTTTCGTCGAACGCAGTCAAGAAAAACGACACGCTCAACCTAATCAAACAGGTCGATTTGCTTAAAAACGCCTACAACGTAGAGATGGAAGGCGCGGACAAGAGCGGTGTGGCAGGCAATATCTCCAACAAGCCCGTCACGTATTTCTCCGTTATTTCAGACGACGGCAAACAGGGCGTAGATATCAGTTTCAGAGCACAAACCGTTAAAAAGGACGGAAAAGACGTTAAAACGGGATTGTACGAACTCGACGTTGACGAAACAAAAGGCAACACGATCAAAGGCGATGACAAGGACTTGCTCGGAGATCATAAAAACAATTTCAAAGACGCTTTCAACAAGAAATACAACAAGGTTGCAGAGGGTGAAAAGGGATACAATCCTTACGCTTACAAACAAAGCCCCGAATATAACCAGATTATCAGACTCAAACCGAACGGCGAAGGCAAACTCGTCATCAACGGCACAACCTATTCTCATTATTTCTACAAAATGAAAACCACCAAAGCCGGCGAGGACATTTACGTTTGGTATGCAAGAGATCTTGCTCCCGACACTCTCGACGATTCCGATCCCACGGACGTCAAGTACCCCACGAGAGACGGTATCTACGGCACGGGTATTTATAACAACAACGGCATGCTCTCCGACGGCTGGGTGTTCAGCCTCGACAACGTGCTGAATATTTTGGACGATTACTATTCCGCACAGGAAGATATCGAGAAAAACGGCTACGACAAGCAATTCGCAAAAGTTTATGCGGCTGCGTTGCAAGCGCGTGAAGATTACTACACGGGCAAAATCGCAGATCCCGAAACCAAAGAAAAATGCCCCGAATGGCTGCAAGCGCTCTATCAACAAGAGATAGATTTTGCGGACAATTTCTCGCTTACTCGCAACGGACTCGATTATCTCATTGCAAAAGTCGGCGCATTGCTCGGCAACAACCACTTGTTTGACTTCTTGCTCAAAACAGGCGATGAAAACGGCGTCGACCAAGTTATAGGACAACTTCCCGAATCGTTCGGACTCGGCAAAGTTCTCGGGCCTATTCTTTCGTCTTTGCAAAAGGGCGCAAGTTTCAGAGAAGCGCCGTTCAATATGACCGACGAAACGATGGCGACCGTTCTCGAGTGGGTCAAACCGCTCCTCGGCGTTAACAGCGAAACGGAAATTCACGATTTGTATCTCATGGTCACATACGCAGGTGCGGAAGACGGCTGGGGTAACGTCAGGAAAGGCCTTTACGTCGCTCTCGTCAAAGACGGCGGCGCAGTCACCGACGAAGAAGGCAACGTGACCTATCCTATGGGCACCGATCAAAGAAAGGCGGACGAAGGCGGCGACGTGCTCGTCGATATCGACTTTACGGACGCATTCGTGCAAGTGGGTGAGGACGGCAACGTCGAATATAATTTCGACCTCGATCACCTCAGCACTTTCCTCAATACCGCACTCAACGGATTGATGACCAAACTCGGCACAAATATGCCCGATATTATGAACGGCAAAGCGACAGGCATTGCGGGAACGATCGGCACGGTTCTCAAATTGTTCGTCAAGGAAATGGACGTTAACGGTCAGACATATTACGGACTTACGATCAGCGGCATCAAGATTCCGCTTCTCGATTCTACCAAGAACTTCGCTATCGACGTTTCGGGAATCTTGACGGGATTGCTTGACGGATTGTATTTCTATCAATCCCCGGCTATTAAACCCGTGTGGGAGTTCTACACTTGGAAAGCAACCAAATCCACTTTGGCGGCGGCAGAGGCTTATGAAAAATACGAAAGAGCCAACTATGAAGCCACCGCATTCGGATCGATGATCGGCTCGACGCTCGTTGGCGACACCATCGGAGCAGGCACTTATCCTTCTGCGCTCGGTCTTACGTCGTTGACGGCGGTCAGACAACTCAAAGCGGATTTGAGTTATAAACCCAAATTCTATCCTCTTTACGGCGTACGCGATATGCTGTTCTTCTTCTGCGGATTCGTCGTGCTGTTCTACTTCTTGAGCTTCGTTGCGCAAGAAAAAGAACTCGAATACGCAAACGGCACTGCGGTTGCAAAAGAGAAAAAAGAGAAGAAAGACAAGAAAAACAAAAAAACGAATTTTGAAGTGAACTTTGCCGAGAACGAACAAACCGAAGTCGTTCAAGACGAAGAAACGGTGCAAAATGCAGGGGAGGATCTTATGATCCCTGCGGACGAGAATTCTGACAAGGAGGTGTTGTAATCTATGAGCGATCAAGTTATGAATGAAGAAATGAACCAAGAAGCGTTGGATCAACAACTCGCACAAGACGAACAAGTCCTTGAAAACGACGATATGCTCAATCGCGACGCAGACGGCAACGTGATACCCGCATTCCCCGTCAGCAAGCGCACCAAGAGAGATCAAAGCAAGACCGCAGTGCTTTACAGTGTTGCATCTATACTCCTTCACGCTCTTGCTTATCTGCCCATCATAGTGGTGGCGTCCGTGCTCGGCGTAAAGTGCTACAATCTTATGCCGTATTATTCCTTCTGGCCGTTCGTAGGCGTGATTTTGGCAGGAATTCTCGGACTCGTATTTATGACGGTTGCGCTTGTCGTAAACAGAAAGAAATCCAAGAGCAGCATTCGCACTAAGACTGTCAAAGTTCTCATTGCGTTCGTGTGCCTCACGACGGGATTCGGTCTTATCCTGACCTACGTTTTCCCCGACGTTATCGCTTTTGCAACGCAAAGCACGCTCTATTGCGAAGATTTGTACTACAACGGTGAAAACCAAGCCGAACATAACGCATCTCTCGAAAGAGACCTGATTATGTACAACCTTCTCAACGGAAACCTCAATCAATACGACGAAAAAGGTAAGATTGCCAAAAACGGCGACTTCTCGTACAAGACTCTCGTTGCGCACGACGAGGATAACGGCGTCATCACCAACTACAAGAATTCCGAGATCCAAAAGAGCGTCAACTCGTATACGTCAAAGTATAAAAAGACGGGTGTAAAAGGTATTCAAACCGAAATCGACGCACTCAAATCCAACGAGAGGAAATATGAACTTTACGAGTTCATTTACAACCAGTATATCCTCAACGACTACGACTATTCCTTCAAAAACGACGTCACAAGACGTGCCGTTGCGCTTTCGATTCTCGATTATATCTACGCGCACTTCGATTATGAAGGAATGTTGAAAGAAGGCTTCAACAATCCCAGATTCAAAGCCTTGTTCCAACAAAACTACGACAGTTTCAACCAAGACGGATATCTCACGTTTGACGATCCGCTTCTGCTCTACGCACAGATGAACGGCCGTATGACCGTGCCTATCGTCCTCCGCCTTATCCTCAATCAAGGTTGGTCGTACACGCAAGGTTCTTATCACGAAGGAGGTAGCGGCAGCATCAAATACAACGGAGTGGACGTTCTCACTTACAACGAGGACGGCAACTGCCTGTATCAACTTTACGATCCTCAATTGGTCGAAGAGTACAAGGCAAATTGCACGGATGCAAATCCGTTCCCGTACACGGGCACGATCGTCAACCAAAACGGTGATGAAGTCGAAGTCAAATACGGCTTCAACGAGAACGGTTGGCAAATGTACGAAAACGGCGTGACAAAACGTCCGCTTTCATGGCTCGTTCTCGACATGCTCGGCGATCCGATGGCACTCACGACACTCAATCTCGGCGAAGTGCTCGCCCCGCTTCTTTCGGGTATTGAAATCGGAGGCAAGCCCCTCAACCTCGGTGCAGATATGGTCAATACGATTCTTCAATCCGTTCTCAATGCGCTTCCCACGCTCATTGACTCTTTGGGCGGTCTTATGCAAGAAGATCTTATCGACGTCGTAAAAGCGGCAGCGGGCGGTGCGCAACTCAGCGTAGGATTGTGCCTCGACGACGACGGCAACCTTGCAGTCAACCTCTTCCCGATGAACGCACCTTACGGTATGCTCGGCTACATGCAAGCAACGTGGGTTGACAGCGACAACTTGCTCATGGCGGTCATCAACGTCGTTGCGTTGCGCAACTGGATGGCAATTTTCGGCGCAATCGGCGCAGTGCTTATCGTTGCGGCAGGCGTGTGCAGAGATATGGGTGAAAAGACTCGCAAACGCACGGAAGTATCTCGTGACCGCATTTTGAGAGCAAAAGCGGCAGAGGAGAACGGCATCGGCGAAACGGATTCGAACGCGGAAATTCCCAACGTGGAAGAGCCGACTTTGCCCGAAAACGAACCGATAATAGTTTAATGGCAAATATCAATGAAAAACAAACGGCACTTTCGAGTGCCGTTTGTTTTTTTTGTATGATTGGCAAAAATATTGCATTTATATTTGCCTTAATCGATGACGATAAATTCAAGACGGAAGAAAGGGCGTGGTTTTTGTCGTAATATTTACAAAAACGTTATAAATACACGTGTATGCACAGCAGATATCTTTTGCGTCTTGACTTTACTTTTTTATTATAATATAATTATAAATACAAATGTATCCATACTACGCATATGCGTGCGTATAGTTGCATTTGCAATCGATGGCAAAATTATTAGGAGGCAATTATGAAAAAACTCAGCATCAGATCGATTTTCATACTGATTCTCGTTCTGGTTTTGGCGTTCGCACTTGTCGCTTGCGGCGATAAAGACAAACCGACGCCCGAACCGAAGCCGGAAGACAGTGTCGAAAGCGTACAGGCATTCTTCAATACTCTTTGGGAGAAATCCTCGAGTATCGGAAATACCAAAGTAGGTGAACACGACGACCTCAAAGTCGACCTCGGTCTCACCGTTAAGATCGCAACGCAAGACGAAGCAGGCACTGAATATCAAACAATTGATCTCGGCGTCGATCTCGACCTCGTTCTTGACAGATCCAGCGCAAAAGGCAGCAGTGAACACACTGCAATCAAGGCAAGACTTTATGATCCGTCAAACAACGAAACTTGGGTTACGCTCTACTACTTCTTCAACGACGTTGACAACGTTTACGTTGACTTCGCGGGACAAAACTTCAAAGTTCCCTTCGATTATCTCAACGGCACGTTCAACAAGAACTTTGACAACTTCATCAACAACGAAAAAATTATCAATAAAGATAATGCAGACAAGGCAAAATCCATTGGTGAAATCATCACGGCGGTCACCGAAAATATGGGCGCAGGCTGGAATCTCAACACTCTCGTTGACGACGTGGTCAAACTCTTCGGCATCAACCTCAAAGATATGATTGCCGGTAATGACGTGATCGGCGGCGTTATCGAAGGTTTGCTCGGTGACGGCGCATCCATCGACGACGTGTTCGATGGCGACAGACTCGACATCAGCAAGATTCTCGCAAACGAAAACATTGCAAGAGCATTGTTCCTCAATGAAGAAACGATCGTCGATCAAGGCGGTTTCTACAGCACCGCTATCGATCTTAACGGCGATATCGGCAGCATGGTCGTCGGCATGATCCCTGAGGGACTCGATTCCATCATCAACGCAGACACCGAACTTTCTTTGCAATATCAAATCAACAACGGTGCACTTGACTCCTTCGGAATCAAAGCGGTTCTCACTGCTGTCGAAGCAAAAGTCGGCGAAGTGACCGTTCATCCGGCACTCACCGTCAACATCACCGACCTCAAGTTCGCAAAAGCGACGACCGACAACGGTGTTAAGATGGAAAAAGACAAGAGCAACTACAGCACGAACGCAGTTCTTAACGCAAGCGCAGTGCTCGATCTCGCAGGCTTCTCTCTTGACGCAACCAAACTTGACAGCCTCAACGGCAACAGATTCTCTCAAGTCGCAGGTCTTAACAATCTCCAACTCAAAGGTCAAATCTCCGTTGGTCTCACCGGCAAAGTGAACCTCAAAGACAACAACGGTACGGCAGCATACGCACACCTCAGCTACAAAGCAGAGGGCGCAAAAGACGCAGTCAAAGTACTCGAAGCAAGCTTCGTTAACGGCAACCTCGCAGTCGTCGTCAACCAAAACGCAAATCTCGTTGCTTTGGACGGCAACAACAAGACCGTCCCCGTTCCCATCGCAAGTACTCTCGTCAACCTCTGGGGCGATTATGCTTATAACGCACTCAAAGAGAACGTGTTCGTCGGCAACCCCGAAGTGCTCGAAGATTTGGCAGGAAAACTCTTCAGCAACAAAGATCATCGCACCATCAACCCGAACTTCGTCGGCGCAGAATGGACAGGACTTGACATCGTCACCGGATTCAAAGGCATTATGGACGGTTTGTTGGCAAAATTTGCAAATCCGTCTGCGGATATGGCAACCATCATCGGCAACGTCGTCAAGACCGTTGAAAGAGCACTCCCGCTCGTTTCGACCGCGGACAACAAACTCGCGGTTGCAACCGACAATATCGGCAACACTGTCGACACAATCGGCAAGGTATGGTGGGCAAAAGGTTCTAAACCCTTCCAAGAATCCATCATCGCAAAAGACAAAGACAATTGGCTTGACAAATTCACCGAAGCAATCAAGATCGAAGGTGCAACTTACACGACGAAGCAAGATTTCCTCAAAGCAATCTTCAATTCTTCCGCAAACGTTGCTCTCGATATGAGCAAGAACGGTTTGTCTCTTGACCTCGACGTCAACGTTACGGCAAAGGCAAACGTCAAACTCGCACTCAGCATCGGCGCAAAAGCAAGCGCAACCATCACTGATCTTTCTGCAGGTTGGAAAGAAGATGCAAACACCTTCGTGTTCAACATCTCGCAAAAACCCACCGGCGGCAGCGTAAGTGAAACAGGCATCTTGACGGTCAACGGTGTTGACGGAGCACTCGTCGAAGCGATCTACAAGAGAGATATCGTCGAAAAAGATAAGGACGGAAAAGACGTAACAAAGACTGTTGAAGAATATGTTACGATCGAAGGTACTTGGAAAGACGGTGTGTTCACTTCAACAAAGGCACTTGATGGCGTCAAAGAAGGCGGACTTGTAAAAGTTAGATTGACCGCTAAAGGTTCTGATGGCCCGTGCTTCGGCGTGAAGATGACCAACAACTATAAAGCACCTAAAACGGATGCTAAAAAATAATGCAACCTAAAAGCATAAACGGAAAAGGCGCGTAATGCGCCTTTTCTTTTTGCGTTTTCAACGGCTATTCGTGGTTGATAAATCTAAAAAGCGTGTTATAATAAAAATATGACAGGATTTGAAGAAAAGCACAGTGTAATTAGCAACGACGATATGAAAAGCGCAATCGACTTCGTCGAGGAGTTTACCCACGAGTTGAAATCGTATCCCAATCGCATCACGGCAAGCAAGGATGAAACCGCTTGCGCGAGGGCAATACGCAATCGACTTCACGACGAAACCGACGCCAAAACGCGCCTTGAAGCGTTTGCCGCTCCCGTTTTGCTCGGCAGAGGTTCGTTTTTGTTGCTTGGCATATGGTATGCGCTTTGCTACGTCGTATATTTCGTGTCTTTTGCCGGCGGACGAGTTGCGGGCGCACTCGTTACGCTTCTGTCGCTTGTTCTTTTTCTTTCGGGCGGAAGCGTGTTTTTGCTTATGTATCTCGGCAATCGAAAACTCGGCAAATTGTTGCCAAAAAAAGTGTCATACAACGTCGTCAGCGAAAGCCAAAAAGACGACGAAAATCCCAAGAATATACTTATAATCTGCGACAATCACGACGCGTCTTTGGGTAGCCCTGTGAAAGACTTTAATCTCGTGCGAAAACTGGCAATGATTATCGCACCTGTTTCCGTGTTCATTTTTGTGCTCTTCTGCATTTTGAAAATGGCGATAGGTACGCAAGGAGACAACGTTGCGGCAAAAATCAGTGCGTTTACGATTTTGCCTTTCGTATCGGGCATTTTCGGCATTGCGGCGTTCGTGATGCATTTCTCGCCCGTTGAGAAGTTTGCGCGTGAAAACAATGGCGTGGCAACCGCAGTCGCAATGGCAACTTATGCATATTTTGCAGAACAGCCCGAACTTTTGGCGGATAACACAAAAATTGTTTACGCCTCTTTCGGCGCGGAAAACTCGGGACACAGCGGCTCTGGCGCATTCGTTGATGCGCATCCCGAATTTGCCTCGGCAAAGGTTCTTGCCATAGGCGACGTGCTGAGCGGCGCGTTTCAGGTTGCGGAGCGCGATTGCGTGCGCAATATAGACTTTTCGATCGATATGGTTTCTGCCGTTCATGCAAGCGCGATAGAGCAGGGTATAACCGTGTCTACGATGCCTCACGACACGATTATGCACAAGTTCAATTCGTTGCACGGCTTTATCTCGAATGCATTTGCAAAAAACGGCAACCCGACGGCAACGATTCTTGCCAAAGACTATCAAAAACGCGAAAGATCGTTGACAAAAACCGACTATGAAAATCTGTTTTCGCTTTGCGTCGGCGCGGCTATGAAGATTATGGCAAGAGAGGACGCGCCAAAGAGCGATAAAACCGATATAACGATTACGACCGCTCCGTCTTCAGAAATGAAGATAGTGGACGTCGAAAGCAAATAAAAACACACTCGCTTTGCGAGAATACAAGTGCATTTTCAATGCATAAACGGACGAAAAAATGCAAAAAAACGACGAAAAAATCACCGAAAAAAGCAACGTTTTTGACCAAAATCAAGACGAAATAGTCGAGGAATCCTCTCAAATCGCAGATGCCGCTCAAACCGACGAGAATCTTGCAGTAGATTGCGACGATAAAAACGATAACTCGCAAGAGAATTTGCAAGAAGGAATCCTTGCGGATTACGCAACTCGTGAAAAGAAGGGCGCAAAGGCGCTTTCCATTGTCAAAAAGTATTGCAAACGCTATTTTATCGACGCGTTTTCGGGTATGGCGCAAGGTCTGTTCTGCACGCTTATCGCAGGCACGATTTTGGCGCAAATCGCTTCGTGGTGCGGTGATAATTCGTTTGCAAAAGTGCTCGGCTATATCGCAAGCATTGCCAAAATGCTTATGGGCGCAGGCATCGGCATAGGAATTGCACATAAACTCGGTGCAAAACCGCTCGTGATTTTCACAGCCGCAGTTACTGGACTCGTCGGTGCATTTGCAGGCAACCTTGTGAATGCGCTATGCCAAAACGCCGCATTTACGATTGCTTTCGGCGCAGTCGGCAACCCGATAGGCGCATACGTCGTTTCGCTCTTTACGGTTGAAATCGCATCGCTTTACGCAGGCAAAACCAAACTCGACATAATACTTATTCCACTCGGAATGATGCTGTTGTGCCTTGGCGGAATCTTCCTTGCGTGGCCGTTTATCAAACTCATCGATTTGCTTGCAAAACTCATCGTTTTGGCAATCGAGGCAGGTGCGGCGGTCAAGATTATCGTCGGCGTGTTCGTTGCAGTGGTTATGGGAATTTTGCTTACCATGCCAACTTCTTCCGCTGCAATATGGGTGGCGATAGCCACAAGTACCACGGCTCTTGAAAACCCCGACGTGTTCGCAATAGCGGGCGGCGCTGCCGTTGCCGGTTGCTCGGCGCATATGATAGGCTTTGCAGTGGCGAGTTTCAGAGAAAACGGCGTAGGAGGACTCATTTCGCAAGGCGTCGGAACGAGCATGCTTCAAATCCCCAACATTATGAAAAAGCCCGCGATTATGGTGCCCGAAATCGTGGCAAGCGCTGTATGCGGTCTCGTCGCCGTGCTTATGGGGCTTCGCTGCAACGCCTCGGGCGGCGGAATGGGCACGAGCGGTCTTGTGGGCGTATTCGGTACGATTGACGCCTCGCAAGGCGTGATACCCGACTGGCAACTCGGTGTGGGCATAGTGCTTTGTCTGTTCGTTCTCCCTGCGGCAATATCCTTCGGCATAAGCGAGATAATGCGCAAAACCGGCGCAATCAAGTTTGGAGACCAAAAACTAGAAAACTAGTTTTCTTCGGATGGGGACAAAGCCCGCCCTAAATTATTAATTATTAAATAAAAAATGCACCGTGCGGTGCATTTTTCATTTAGCAGAGTTCAAACAATTTCTTTTTCTTTTTTGGTTCGACGGGCGTTCCGTCCTTTTTGAGTTTGAGTGTGGGCAGATACACGTCAAACACCGTTCCTTTGCCCTCGATGCCGTGGCAGGAGATTTCGCCGCAATGCGCTTTTACGGTGGCAGACGCAATTGACAATCCCAGTCCGAAACTTTGATTGTCCTTGTTTTGTCTTGCGCCGTCGGTGCGGTAGAATCTGTCAAAAACGTGCTTCGCGTCCTCTTTTGAGATGCATTCGCCCGTGTTCATAACCGACAGATGCACGCGCTTGCCGTCCAAACACAAGCGAAAGCCGACTTTGCCTTTTTCACCCGAATACTTGATTGCGTTATCGAGAAGAATGACGACGAGCCGTTCAAGAGATTTCGGTTCGCCAAAAACGTGCAGATCGGGTTGCACGTCGGTGAGAAGTTTCACGTCTTTTTCAAAACACGTTGCTTCAAATTCAAGGCAAGCACCCTCGGACACTTCGCTGAAATTTACGTCTTGCTTGGGAAGTTCACTCTGTTCGAGTTTGCTCAGTTCAAGCATATTGTTTATCAAATCGCGCATACGCACGAGTTGCGTTGAGATTGACGAGATCCACTTCTCGTTGTCTTTGACGGTGGAATCGGGCTCTGACTTGATTACGCTAAGATTGGTCGCAATGATTGTCAGAGGCGTTTTGAGTTCGTGCGAAGCGTTTGCCACGAGGTCGCGTTGTTTGGTCATTGCCGAGGCAACGGGGAAGAGAAGTCTTGCCGACGACAAGAGGGCAAGAAGGGCGACGAATATCACCGAACAACAATAGAGGAGCGCAACCATAATTGCCGTGTTGGCAAGTTGCTTGTGATAACTCGTGCGGTCGATAAGCGCATAGAGCGTGCCGTTTGGATATTGTCTGTTTGCCACCACGAAGTGCTTGTCGTTGTACTCGAATTTGCCTTTTGAGGTTTCTATCGCTTTGAGAATTATGGCGTTTGCCTCGTCGTCGTAAACCTCATAGTTGCCGTCTATTTCCAGCTTTCCGTTGTCGTAGGAATAGATAAAAATACATCTCAAATCGTTTGCGACTTCGTCGTTATAGTGCACGGGATCTGCAAGCGCTTTTTCGATTGCCTTGTTGATGAACACGTCGTTGGAGCCGTATACAACACCGAACAGACCGCCCAAAACGATGAGCAGAAATACTGCCGCAATGAGGGTGGTCGTGACCGTATAATTGACGCGCTGTTTTCTTATAATATCCATACAAATCGCAATATAAGGGTTTTAGTTGTCAAAAACCAAAGCATAAAACCTTGATTCGTGCAATAAACTAAGCGACGCGATAAACGCGTCGCTTGGGTTTTACAGTTTGGATTGAGAGAGTTTGTAGCCGACTCCGCGCACCGATTCGATTGTGAAATCCGCACCGAGATGGGTGAGTTTCTTGCGAAGGAAGGACATATAAACTTCAAGATTGTTGGATTCGAATTCGCTGTTGAGCCCCCACGCTTTGAGAATGAGATTCTCTTTGGTTGCGACAAAGTTGGGGTACTCGAAAAGGTATCTCAACAATTCAAATTCCTTTCCGGTGAGGTTGATGCTTCCGTTTTGCGTGGAAAGCGTGAACGTCGTCAGATCGAGCGACGCGTTGCGGTATTCGAGTTTGTTGTCGGAGAGGAGTTTGCCTCTTCTTCTGAGCACCGCACGGATACGCGCGGAAAGTTCGTTGAAAGAGAAGGGTTTTGAAACGTAGTCGTCCGCCCCTTTGTCGAGCCCCGATATTTTGTCGTTTTCGTCGCCGAGCGCAGTGAGCATAATAACGGGCGTTTCGAGTTTTCTTTGGCGAAGCGTGGCAAGCACGTCAAAGCCGTTCATTTTGGGCATCATTACGTCGAGCAAAACCATATCGTACATACCCGTGGACGCAAAATTCAATCCGTCCGCACCGTCGTATACGCAGTCTACGTCGTAGCCGTCTTTCATCAACATTTGAGCCAACGCTCTTGACAATTCTCTTTCGTCTTCTACAAGAAGAATCCTCATAAGCACCTCCGCACAATCAAAGGTTTTCCGTATTTCAAAACTATATTACGAATTGTATCTTAAATTTGTATTAAATTCAATCGGTATTTGAGCAAAATTCGTGCTTTATTTTTTACAAATAGTATGTTATAATGTCTTCATTATGGAAGAAGGCAAGATGAAAGTTGACATTTACGACTTCGACAAGACGGCAATTCCGTACGACAGCGCGCTTCATTATTGGTTTTGGAGTATGGCGCACTGCCCGTGGACGCTCGTATTGTTGCCCTTCCAGTTGTTTTGGGGATTTTTGATGGTTACAAAGATTCTTCCGGTGCCCGTGTTCAAAAAAATCGCGTTCAATTTCGTGAGTTTGATAAACACGGAAAAGACGGTAAAGAAATATTGGGATAAGCATCAAAACGATATTTACGACTTTTTTAAGCCCGAAAATCGTGACCCCGACAGAAAAGTCGTGCTTATCAGCGCAAGCCCCGACTTTCTCATCGAAGAGATTGCAAAACGTATGAAAATCGACTATTGCATCGCAAGTCCGCACAGCAAAAAGAACGGGCATTTGCTCGGCAAGGTGTGCAGAAAGGAAGAGAAGGTGCGCAGACTCAACGAGATACTTCCAAACGTCGAAGTCGAAAACGTGTACAGCGACAGCCTCGATCACGACAGATACATATTCGCGCTCGGGAAGCATTGTTACCTTGCGCAAAAAGGGAAGCTCGAGGAAATCGATTTTTCGACCGCTATCAAGGAATACGACGAGAAAAATGCGAAAAAGAAGAAGCGTAAGTAAGTCAACGAAATAACGACTGAAAAATAATTTGGTTCAAACCGAATCGAAGGGAGTATGGCGGAGATTTGGTGGAGATAAAACTTCATACGGGAGGTCTTTTATGGACAAGACTATCAAATGCCCCAATTGCGGGGAAGCGTTCGACAACGTTGGAAACGAGTTTTTGGAGTGTTCTCACTGCGGCAAAAAGTATAAAAATCCTTTTTATAAGCATGAAGACGTACTCGAGCAAGAATCTCAACACGAGCAAATCGCGCAGGAAACTCAGCCTGCTCAAAACGAGCACGAAGCGCACAACGACGGCGTCGGTGCGGTTTTCGTGAATCAGCAACAAACCGCACACACGGAAGAAGTGCACGAAGAGCATGCTCAAAAAGCGCAAAACGACGCTTTCAAGTTTGATTTGGAGCAAGCAGATACCAAAGTCGAAAAATCCGAACCGAGCAAGAAAGAAAACAAAGAAAACGCTTCTCAAAACAGAGGAAGCGACGCATTTATGCGCGTCATCACCAATACGATAAAAGAATTCTTTAAATTCGAGCAATTCAAGAGAATTCCCGTCGGACTTGCGGTGGTTGCAGGCATTTTGCTTTCGCCGTTCCTGCTCTCGGTCATCTTTATGATCCCTGCGTTCTACATTTTGCAGTTCTGCTACAAAATCGTTGCCGCACCTGCCGATTTTCTTCTTCAAAACCTTCGCGAAGAGAGCGACAATACCGTTGTGAAAGCGGTCGTTTATTTTGTCGGCTACCCGTTCGTGTTCTTGATGAAAATCGCCCTTTCCGTATTCAGCGTGGAATTCTTCGTTATGTATTTCTTCTTTATGCTGTTTGCCTGGATTTACGGTTGCGGCGGAATCAAATTCCAACCCTTCATTTTCGAAGCGTCAACCGATTGCAGTGCGCATCTCGAGGGTAAAGCGTCCAAAAAGACGGTGGCAATCATCCTTACCGTATGCATTCTCATCGGCGTGTTTATCTTTAGTCTTGCGCTTGGAGTCGGCATTGCAAACGCAGATTTCGGCGGCGGTAGCGGCGGCGGTGGCGGCGGCTACAACGGCGGCGGCTCAAACAATAGTTACAACAATTCGCTCAATGACAGTTTCTATATGTCTTCATATGACAGCGATCAAAAAACGTTCTATTTCACCCCATCGTCAAGCGGTTATTATACCTTAAGAATTTCCGACAACGACAACAACGCAAACATTTACGTTTACGTGAACGGCTCGATGAAATTGAGCACTTCAAATTACAGCGGTTCGACTTCCATGTATATGTCATCGGGATCGTCGTATACGATTAGCGTCAGTTACGTCAACAATTCGTACAGCGACAGAGTGGATATTAGTATTTCAAAATAATTGCGATATAAACGAATCGAAGCAAAACAAAAGCGTGCCGTTTGGCACGCTTTTCGTTTTTGCGTTTTGACTTAAAGGCTTATTCAACCGTTCCGTCTTTTGCGTCGTCCGCTTTCTTTTCGCAAGAATCGGAAGAGGAGCAGCAAGAGCAGTCGGAATTGCAGTTGCTATCGGTGATGTCGTCAATCCAGTAAATCTTGTCTTTGACAACTAGAGATACGATATCGATGACGAAGAGCACCCAGCCTCCGAATATCATAAGCACGATTGCAAGCACGATGCCGAGCACGTTGTCTTTTTGTGCGCTTTTGGCAAGGCGATAAAGGTTTGCGGGAACGTCCCAAAGGATGCAGAGCAGAATCTTCACGACTTTGTCAAGACCTTGATACCATTCGATATACTTTTTTGCAAAATCTTTCATTTTTGGATTCCTCCGTGTTTTTTTCGTCGAATGTTGTAACACTTATTCGACACAAAGTCAAGTATATGCGTTTCAAATCGCAAAATTGCGCCCGCGCCGTTTAAGTTGTTGTTGTGAAAAATGCCGTGCGGTGGTATAATCTGCTTATAAAAGAATCGGAGAAAGCTATGGAATACAAATCCGACATTGAAATCGCGCAAAGCGCAAATATGCGCCCGATAGTCGAAGTGGCGCAAAGTTGCGGCATCGACCTTGATTTGATTGAAAACTACGGCAAATATAAGGCGAAAATCGATTACTCCCCGCTCTTGAAAAAAGGAGGAAAGACGGGCAAACTCGTGCTTGTCACGGCGATCACTCCGACTCCTGCCGGCGAGGGCAAAACCACGACTACCATAGGACTTGCCGATGGACTCAGGCGCATAGGCAAAAACGCAATCGTTGCGCTGAGAGAGCCGTCGCTCGGACCTGTGTTCGGCATAAAGGGCGGCGCTGCCGGAGGAGGCTATGCGCAAGTCGTGCCTATGGAAGATATCAACCTGCATTTCACGGGCGATTTCCATGCAATCGGCGCGGCAAACAATCTTCTTGCCGCAATGCTTGACAACCATATTCAACAAGGCAACGCACTCAATATCGATCCTCGCAAAATCACCTGGAAGAGATGCGTCGATATGAACGACAGACAACTGCGCTTCGTCATTGACGGCCTGGGCGGAAAAGCAAACGGCGTGCCGAGAGAGGACGGCTTCGATATTACGGTTGCAAGCGAGGTTATGGCGGTGCTGTGCCTTTCATCGTCAATTTCCGATTTGAAAGACAGACTCTCAAAAATTATAGTTGCTTACACCTATGACGACAAGCCGGTGACTTGTGCGGATCTTAAAGCGCAAGGCGCAATGACCGCACTTTTGAAAGACGCATTGAAGCCCAATCTCGTGCAAACGCTCGAGGGAACTCCCGCGCTTGTTCACGGCGGACCTTTTGCAAATATAGCGCACGGGTGCAACAGTGTGATTGCAACCAAAACGGCACTTTATCTTGCGGATTACGCTATCACAGAGGCAGGTTTCGGCGCAGACCTCGGTGCAGAGAAGTTTTTTGACATAAAGTGCAGAAAGGCAAATCTGATTCCCGACGCGGTCGTCGTCGTGGCAACCGTGCGTGCTTTGAAAATGCACGGCGGCGCGCAAAAGCAAGACCTTGCAACAGAAAATCTGCAAGCACTCGAAAAAGGAATACCCAATCTTTTGCGCCACGTTTCAAACGTCAAAAACGTGTACGGACTTCCGTGTGTGGTGGCAATCAATCGTTTCCCGACAGACACGGACAAGGAGATAAAATTTATAGTGGACAAGTGTAACGGGCTCGGCGTGAACACGGTTTTGTCAACGGTTTGGGCAGACGGTTCAAAGGGTGGAGAGGCGCTGGCAAAAGAAGTCGTTCGACTTTGTGAAGAGGAGAAGGACAACTTCGCTTTTGCATACGACGATTGCGATTCGATAACTCAAAAAATCGAAAAGGTCGTGCGTAAGGTCTACGGCGGACAGGGTGTTTCGATTGCTCCTGCCGCACAAAAACAGATTGCGAAACTCGAGCAACTAGGTTTTTCGAATCTGCCCGTGTGCATTGCAAAAACGCAATATAGTTTTTCGGACGACCCGACTTTGCTCGGCGCGCCCGAGGGATTTACCGTCGGCGTAAAGAACGTCAAAGTCAGCGCAGGGGCAGGGTTTATCGTGGTGCTTACGGGCGAGATTATGACGATGCCGGGGCTTCCCAAATCGCCCGCAGCCGAGCGAATCGACGTCACGGACGACGGCAAAATCGTAGGTCTTTTCTAATACCGATTTTACGATACATAAAATAATGCATGTTTTGAATATGCTTTCGTATGAGAATTATTCTTACGGGAGCATCGGGACGTATGGGCAGGCAGATGCTTGCCCTTTTTCAATCTGCGCAAGACATAGAAGTCGTTGCGGTTGACAAGGCGTATGAGTGTGAATGCGAAAACGATACGCCGAGTTGCGTATCGGCAAAGTACGCACGCATTGCGGACGTAAAAGAAAGCGCGGACGCAATCGTGGATTTTTCGTTGCATACCGCCGTACCCGAAGTCGTTTCTTTTGCCGTGTGCAATCGTATTCCGCTCGTCGTTGCAACTACGGGGCATACCGAAAAAGAGAGGGCGTGCGTTGCAAAGGCAAGCGAGAGTGTACCCGTTTTTTCGGCAAGCAACATGTCGATCGCAATCGCATATCTCAAAGATTTTTCGGCAAAACTTGCGTCGGTTTTCGAGACTGCGGATATAGAGATAGTAGAGGCGCACCATTCAAAAAAGTTGGATTCTCCGAGCGGAACGGCATTGTCTATCGCAAAGCGTATCGTCAAGCAAAGAGGGTTTGGCAAAATCGTTATCGGCAGAGGCAACGGGCGAGAAAAGGGAAATATAAACGTGCACTCTTTGCGGCTTGGCGAATCGCTCGGCGAACACGAGGTGATCGTCGACACGGGAAGCGAGCGCATAATCCTCAGGCACGAAGCGTTTTCTCGTGGCGTTTACGCCGAGGGAGCGCTGAAAGCGGTGCGGTTTATTGTTTCAAAGCCGAACGGCTTGTACGGAATCGAAGATTTGTTGAATTTTCATTGACGAAAGCCGAAGCGTGTACGATTTTGTCCGTATTGCGTTTGTGGGCGGCTTGTGTTAATATAAAAACGATATGGATGCAAAAGAGTTCAATCGCAGATTTAAGAATGCGAGCAAAGACAAACAATCGTTTTTGAAGATTTATGAAGAGTACTATTCAAAAATAGTACTGCATATTTCCGTGAAATTCGACGATTCGATTGCGCATGACATTGCGCACGATTTCTTTTACAAATTGATTGAGGGAAAATTCGAGCAAGTCGGCAGTGTGGCTTCTCCTACGGCATGGATTTATAAGGTGTGCGACAATCTTGCAATCAACAGTTTCAAGAAAGACGCAAGATACGTTTCGATTGACGATTTTGACTTCGCAGGAAACGAAAGCGCCATTGACGGTCTGCTCGAAGTTAAAGAATTGTTTGAAAACCTCAACGAGACAGAAAAAAAGACGGTTTATCTGCACGTTTTTGAAGGCTATTCGCTCAAAGAACTCGCTTGTCAATTCAAAATCAAATATGACAATTTCAGAAAATCGTATGCGGCAACGCTCAAAAAACTCAAAAAGATAATTATCAATAATAACGGCGGTAAAAAGAGATAAAATGAAAGAAGAAAAACGCTTAAAAAAATATGCCGATGAGAAAATGAATAAATTCAAAGACGACGAGTTCGTTGAATCGTTGTCCGATGCTCATTTTGACGATACGTCAAGCAAAAAATTCTCTTGGAAGTATGTAAGGGCCATTGCCGTAAGTTTGGCGGCGGTCTTTATCGTCGTTCTCTCGACCGTTATCGCAATCACCCAAAGAGAATACAACAGCGAGTTATACAACACGATTCCGTCGTCCGTATCGCAGATGAACCTTGATTTTGACTTTGTGCAGTTTGTCGATATCGCCGATGCGGAAGTCAATCTTATAGTGCTGAAAGATACCGACGTTAAACAGTATTATTTTGTCAAAGTCAAACTCAACGGCGATGCCGATTTGTTTACGTTCGTTTGTGTGATCGATGAGAAGGAGTACCCGTACGATTTTGGAGAATTCGAGCAAAGCAGACAATTTGGCGATTGTCAGATAGGATACGAATTTTCAATCGAAAACGGCGAATCGGAAAGTTCACGCTATAGGGCTCGCGCAAGTTTGATAACCGACAAAGAAAAAATAGATATACATTACGAAGGCGAATCTGCTCTCAACGCCGATGCGTTTTTTGATATGCTGTCATCGATTTTGACAAGCAAATAAATATTTATTGTAAAATTTTCCCATTTTCGGTTTTTGAATTGTCTATATATTGCGGCAATGATTTTTGCCGTGAAATATACAGGGGGAAAAACCATGAGAAAATTTATTATTTGCACAACAGGAATACTTATTATTCTAGTCTGCTCAATTTGCACATTTCTATTCATGCCAATTGATACAAATATTGCGAGTGCTGCTTTGGTAACACCGAATATAGAAAATTCATATGTCGATCAAATGAATGAGGAGTATGGATCTAATGTGCGCTTGGCAAAGATCAAACAATTAAGAGATCTCGATAATAACACATATACATTATTAGAATGTGAGCCTACAGGATATGCTATTGTATGCGATGATGCTGAAACCATGGTAGAATATTCTGCTTTTAGTGAGTCTCCATATATTGATTACAACGAAAACTTATATTATTTTGGCCCTACATATTTCAGTGTATTACAAGGCAATTCATTTGTCGATATCATGAGCGGAGAGGTTTTATTTTCTTTGGATAGCGAAGTAGAAGTCTTAGGAAAAGTGCAGAATTCATCAAAGGATATGCATGACACTTTAGTAGCACAGGCGGAAGAATGTAATGATAGTGTTTCTATCATGAGTGAGGGGTGTGACTTGTATGGTACACATTGGACATGTGTAAATAATTATGGCTTTTTCACAACAAAAACAACTGGTGTGTCGTTCAGTTATTATCAGGAAGGCAATTCAGGTTGTTGCGGATACATTGCCGCATCATTATTGTTAGGGTATTATGATCAATTTGTGAAAAGATGTGTTCCTGATAAATTCATGGAAAAAGATAGTTACGGTTATAAAAGGTTTAAATATAGTAGTTCATATGGCTATTACGGGAGCGGTGAGTTCACGCAACATTTATTGAACTTTAAAACACACAGTGGAACAAGCACTACGTCAACAATAGTAAGAGAGTGTTTGACAAAATATTTTAATTATTACGGATATAAGAACATGGGCATTTATGATATGGTAACACCGTTATTTAGCAATTTAACACTCAAAAACTTAATTGATAAAAGCACTCCGTCAATTCTCTTTGGAAGTTTGGAGAAGCCAACATCTCCGTCATCAACAGGACAGGATAGTGGACACGGCAACCACGCTGTCGTGGTTTATGGTTATCGAAAAGGCGCAAACAACGGATCGGTTTATTCGTTTTTAGTCCACTATGGGTGGTCCGAACGGTCGCAATCTACAATAAACTATATAGGCTCAAGCACGTTTGGATCAATGCTTAGATTAAGATATGCAACTTAAATAGGAGGTTTTATGAGACTAAAAGGTGTAAAAACAATGATATTGCTTGCGGTGATATGTTGCGTATGCGCCACGATACTTTGGGGATGCAACGATACGATTTCATACAGCAAAACGATTTTTATCGATGATTTTAGCGATACGTATACGATTTCGATACCTGTAAAAGTAAAAAATCATTCGGTGCTTCCCGAACCAAAGAGAGTGTTTGAGTATAGCAAGGGTTACGACAAGTTGTACGAGGCCATATCGGCATCGTCGTATGCCTCTTCGGTTTATAAAAGCGGCGACAAAATCATAATCGACATTCGTGGCGTTGCGGGAAGAATGTATAGTTGTATGATTTATCAGGCGGGGGAAAAGAACAAATATATCGTGGATTCCATGACGTACGTTTTGGAATGGGCAAACAACCGTTCGATATTCTTTCCTTCATATCTGTTGAACAAAGAAATCGCGCCGTCGGATGCGGAGGGAACGATATATCGTTGCGAATTCGATATCGAAGCGTTGAAAAACTATTACGTTGAGCGCGGTTATTATGCTCAAATCGACGTCAAAACGTTGAAAGTTGTGTGCATGTTGAGATATCCGAATTCGTCATTCGGAGACGAAAGCAATTACGGCTATAAGGCGATTGCGTGGTCTGTCGTTTATGAAAACGAAAACGATATAAGATTCTCCGATATTTCGGACGACTATAACATAAGACTGTAAAAAGCAAAACGAAAATCGAAAAAGGACGCAAACGAGCGTCCTTTTTCAAATTTGACGAAGAATATTATGTGTTTATTTGCCGCAAGCTATTGCGGAGGTGATATATGAAAATCTCCAAAAAACTTATAGTTTTTGCGGCGGGCGGAATATGCCTGATAATTGCGCTGTTTGTGCTGCTCGGGTGCTTCTTTGCACCTTGCAAGGCTGCAAATGCGGGACTTTGCGATTTGCTTACGCCCGAAATCGTCGCATTTTATGAAGAAGAAATCGCAAAAGAGGCGGTTTTGTCAAACAAAAGCGACGACTACGTTGCGGCAATTGCGACGAGATACGGCATCGACCTCGCAAAAGCGAAATGCGCAATAATTCTTTACGATTTGGCAAATCGAACGGGCGGCGGAATCACTTTTCCTGAAATCGCGAGGATGAGCGAGTTCAAAATGCTTGCTTTTGCAAGGCAGAGAGGCATGATTTTCTCGCAGAATTTGCCCGAGCAAGAAAAAGAAAGGCTCAAACGAAGAGCGTCCGAATTAATAGGAATAAGATTGTAAACAAAACGCCGACAACGCTTGAAAAGCGTGCTCGGTGATGGTATACTGTCATTACCAAGCAGGAGGCGTAGTATGGACAATACTCAAAAACAATTTTTGACCGCCAAGGCAAGGCAACTCCGCAACGACGTCATCGAAACGATCGGTAGATTCGGTTCGGGACATATCGGCGGCTCTATGTCCGTTATGGATGCTTTGACGGTCATTTATTATGCAAAAGCAAACGTCGACCCTAAAAATCCAAAGAAAATCGATCGCGACAGGGTGATTATGTCAAAGGGTCACGCAGGCCCTGCAATGTATGCGGTGCTTGCAGATCTCGGTTATTTCCCGAAAGAGTGGCTTCACACCCTCAATCAGAACGGAACGAATCTCCCTTCTCACTGCGATATGAACAAGACTCCCGGTATCGATATGACGGCAGGCTCGCTCGGACAAGGGATTTCGTGCGCTGTGGGCATGGCTCTTGCGGCAAAAATCGACGGCAATCCGGCTACGATATACTGCTTCGTCGGCGACGGCGAAAGTCAGGAAGGTCAGGTTTGGGAAGCAAGTATGTTTGCAGGCTCTCATCGCCTTGACAATCTCATCGTGCTTTTGGACTACAACAAAATGCAACTTGACGGACCTGTATCAGATATAAACGATATTGCTCCGGTCGAGGATAAATGGAGAGCGTTCGGATTCTACGTCCAAAGCGTCGACGGACACGATATAGAAGCGATCTCGAGCGCAATCGACAATGCAAAAGCACAGCACGAAAAAGCAAGTATGATCGTGCTCAACACGATAAAGGGCAAAGGGGCTTCTTTTGCCGAGGCGGCGGCAAACTGCCATAGCATGAGTATCTCCGAAGAAATGTGGAGAAAAGAAACGGGGAGGTATGAGCAATGACAGACGATAGAGAAATGCGCCAGACGCTTGCAAACGCTCTCGTTCAAAGAGCAAAAACCGACGAACGTATAGTCGTGCTCGAAGCCGATTTGATGAGTTGCCACGCAACAAAGGTTTTCAAGCAGGAATTTCCTCAAAGATTTGTCAACGTCGGCATCGCCGAGCAAAATATGATTGGTATCGCGGCGGGTATGTCGGCAATGGGCAAAATTCCGTTTGCATACAGTTTCGGACCGTTTGCGACGCGCAGATGCTATGACCAAATTTTTATTTCCGTCGCATACGCACGCCAAACCGTAAAAATCGTCGGATCCGATCCCGGTGTGACCGCAGAATACAACGGCGGCACGCATATGCCGTTTGAAGATATGGCGCTCATGAGAGCCGTTCCGCATATGGTCTGTTTCGAGCCCGTCGACGCGACTATGCTTGAAAAGGCAGTCGATCAGATCGTGGATTATCCCGGTGCGGTTTACATTCGTATGCAACGCAAAAAAGCCGAAAAGGTGTTTGACGAATCTCTCGACTTCGAGCTCGGCAAAGCAATCACCGTAAAAGACGGCAAAGACGTCACTCTTATTGCAAGCGGCATTATGGTCGCAAGAGCGATTGAGGCGGCACAAACTCTTGCAACGGAAGGCATCGACGCAAGAGTTGTGAATATTCATACATGGAAGCCCATCGACATCGACGCAATCGTCGCTTGCGCAAAGGAAACGGGCGCAATCGTCACTTGCGAAAATCATAACGTAGTGAACGGATTGGGTAGCGCCGTTGCAGAAGTCGTATGTCAAAGCATGCCCGTGCCTATGCGCATGGTCGGCGTCAAAGACGAGTTCGGACAAGTCGGTAAAAACGCATATTTGAGCGAACAATATCATCTTACCGCGCAAGACATAGTCGAAGCGGCAAGAGATATGGTAAGCAAGAAAAACAAATGATTTCGCGCAATTTTTCGGCGATAAAGCCGAAAATCTGATAGAAATAAAATAATGTTTTAATGACAAAAGCGACGGTTTTCCCGTCGCTTTTGTGTGTATAAACATTCTGTTTTGAAAATTTGATTAATGCACGGAGAACAATAAGTCACCGTATGAAGGCACTGGCCAATATTCCTTTGAGGTGAGCAATTCCATTTCGTCGACGGTTTTGCGAAGGGCGTTCATCGCAACGAGCACTTCGTCGTGATAGCAACGACCTCCTTGCAGATTTTCGCCGAGTGAATGCGCTTTTGCAAGAGCGTCTTTCAAATCTTGTACGCGTGCGGTTGCGTCTTTGAGATGTTTTGCAAGGCCTGCGCAAATATCCTTTTCTTCGTCCGCTTCGATTCCGAGCGCAAGACTTTCGTTTGCGGATTTTGCAACGTCGCCTTTATATTTTATGACGGCAGGAATTATATCCATCGTTGCCATATCGAGCATCGTCATAGCCTCGATATTGAGAAGTTTGCAGTAGTTTTGCACGTAAATATCTTCTCTCGATTTGAGTTCCGCTTCGCTGAAAACGTGCATGTGACGGAACATTTCGACGTTCTTTTGGCTTGTAATATAAGGGAGTGCGTCGATAGTGGAGCGCAGATTCAGCAGCCCTCTCTTTTCCGCTTCTTTCATCCACTCGTCAGAATAGTTGTTGCCGTTGAAAATGATTTTGCCGTGCTCTGTCATCACTCGTTTGATAATATCCGTGATGCCTTGATTGATGTCATCGACTTGTTCGAGTTCATCGGCAAATTTCTCGAATTGCTCTGCCATTATCGTGTTGAGAATGACGTTTACGCTCGCAATGGATTGCAACGAGCCCGGCATACGAAACTCGAATTTGTTTCCCGTGAAAGCAAACGGAGAAGTGCGGTTGCGGTCGGACGAGTCCATGGAGAATTTCGGCAGGACGTGCACGCCGATCTCAACTTCGCATTTTGCGCGTCTTGAATACGTGCGGCCGTCTGCGATTGCTTGCATGATGCCCGTGAGCTCTTCGCCGAGGAACATACTTACGATTGCGGGCGGCGCTTCGTTCGCTCCGAGGCGATGGTCGTTTGAAGCCGACGCAACCGCTATGCGTAGCAAATCCTGATGACTGTCAACCGCGGCTATCACCGCTGCGAGAATGAGAAGAAATTGCGCGTTGTCCTGAGGGCTCTTGCCCGGATCGAGCAAATTGCCCGAATCCGTCGAAATGGACCAGTTGTTGTGTTTGCCGCTTCCGTTGACGCCGTCAAACGGCTTTTCGTGAAGAAGGCACGTCATATTGTGCTTTGCCGCAACCTTTTTCATGATTTCCATCGTGAGCTGGTTTTGGTCGGTCGCAACGTTGACGGTGGTGTAAATGGGGGCAAATTCGTGCTGTGCGGGAGCGACTTCGTTATGCTTCGTTTTTGCAAGAATGCCGAGTTTCCACAGTTCCTCGTCGAGTTCTTTCATATATTTGACCACGCGCGGCTTGATTGCGCCGAAATAGTGGTCGCTGAGTTCTTGTCCCTTGGGAGGACGCGCTCCGAATAGGGTACGGCCTGTGTAAAACAAGTCTTTGCGCTTTTCGTACATTGCAGTGTCGATGAGAAAGTATTCTTGCTCCGGACCTACGGATACGTTTATGCGTTCGGTTTTTTTGCCTAGAATGGACAGTAGACGGGTGCCTTGTCTGTTGATTGCTTCCATCGAGCGCAAAAGCGGAGTCTTTTTGTCGAGAGCGTCGCCGTTATACGAGCAGAATGCCGTCGGAATGCACAAGATGCCGTCCTTAATAAACGCATAAGAGGTCGGATCCCACGCGGTGTATCCTCTTGCCTCGAACGTGGACCGCAAGCCGCCGCTGGGGAAAGAACTCGCGTCGGGTTCGCCTTTTATAAGTTCTTTTCCGCTCAGTTCCATAATCACGCCGCCGTTTTTTGTGGGGGAAATGAAAGAGTCGTGTTTTTCCGCCGTGATTCCTGTGAGCGGTTGGAACCAGTGAGTGAAGTGCGTCACA
>JBNMJA010000004.1:0-33507 GCA_050873585.1 Bacillota bacterium
AATTAAAGCTTCCCCCTTCCTCACGTGTTTGAACGAGCGTTTCGGATTAAGGCTTCGCCTTCCGCAATTATTAATTATTCATTATTAATTATTAATTTTCAAGCGGCAAGCGTTTATTTTATGTTCCCATCAAAACAGTCCTGCCGCGCCACCCATCGGGCCGAGAAGATCTTTTGAGAGTTTGTCTGCTTGTTGATTTGCGTCGTTGAGTGCGGCGAGAATCATATCTTCGAGCATTTCGACGTCGTCGGGGTCAACCGCCTCGGGCTTGATCGACACTGAAACGGGAGTTTTGTCGCCCGTGATGGTCACTTCCACCATACCGCCTGCCGCGCTACCCGTGATTTCGGTTTCCGCTATTTCTTGTTGAGCCTCTTGCAATTTTCTTTGCATTGCTTGAGCCTGTTTCATAAGTTGTTGCATATTGCCGCCGCCAAATCCGCCGTATCCCATTGTTGTTCCTCCAAATGATTTATATTTATTATTATGCTCCGTTATGAGCGCGATGCGCCCTAAAAACCACGTTATTTTATTTCCAAAAGCGAGCCGAACATCTCTTTGACAAACGGCAAAGCCTTGTCCTCGTCGAGATGACGTTCGGTTTCGATGACCAATCTGCGATGCGAATCCACGTTTTTGAACGCGGCGTTTATCGCATCACGATTTTTCTTGTCGTCAAGCAAGTTTAGCGTTGCAGCGTCTGCGACCTTGACGTGATACTCGTCGTCGTTCATATCGAACTGCGCGTCTTGAGTGGACAGCGCAAGCAGCGTGTATCCGTTTTGTCGAAGTTCGGATGCTACTCTGAGCCACACCTGCCTCGCATCCGTCACGACAGGTGCCGACTCAAAATCCGATTTCCTCGCGTTTGCAAGCATTTTTTCAAGTCGGGCGACTCGCAATTGCAACTCCTCGACCTTAACGTCCCTATCTCCGCCGCAAGATGCAAGCACGACGGCAGCCTCAAACAGTATGCGGTGCTGTGCGCTGTAGCGGAACTCTCCTTCCAGCGAGGACATTATCTTCATAATGCCCATACACTTTTCCGTGGAGTACTTCTTTGCCATTTCGGCAAGAGCGGAATAAATAGCCTCGGGCAGCGCGAGCAAACTCTTTGCCGACGAGCAGTTCTTTATATACAAAACGTTCCTGAACAGCGTTGCGAGATCCTGCGCAAGGATAGGCACGCTCTTTCCGAGATCGCAGAGGTTTGCCACTTCTTCGAGCGCCTTGTCGGTATTGCCGTCCGCAATTGCGGTTGCAAGCGATTGCAGTTTTTTCGGGTCTGCCGCGCCGAGCACTTCGAGAACGCCCTCGTAAGAGACGTTCGAGTCGCAATAACTCACGCACATATCGGCAATGGACAGTGCGTCGCGCACGCTTCCTGCACCCGCAGACGCAATAAGGTCGACAGCCTCGCTCTCGTATTTCACGCCGATATCGTCAAAGATATAGCGGATACGTTTAGCAATCACGCCGTTCGGAACGAGCCTGAAATCGAAGCGCAAGCATCTTGAAAGTATCGTTGCCGGGATTTGATGGATCTCGGTCGTCGCAAGAATGAAAATGGCGTGCGACGGCGGCTCTTCCAAAGTTTTCAAAAGCGCGTTGAACGCCGCCTTGGAGAGCATATGAACTTCGTCTACGATATACACCTTATATTTGCCCACCGTAGGCGGAAAGCCGATTTTGTCGGTGAGTTCTCTGATTTGATCGACAGAGTTGTTGGACGCAGCGTCGATTTCGAGAATATCGAAATTCGAGTTTGAGGCAAGTTCGACGCAATTTGCGCACTTGCCGCACGGCGAACCGTCGGGAAGCGGAGAAAGGCAGTTTACCGCACGCGCAAAAATTTTGGCAACGGAAGTCTTGCCGGTGCCGCGCGTGCCCGTAAAAATATAGGCGTGTCCGACGTTGTCGTGCGCAATCTGGTTGCGAAGCGTACGGACGATATGATCCTGCCCTATAACCTTGTCAAAAGTATCGGGACGATATTTACGATATAAAGATGTATATGCCATAGAAATTATTATAAACCAAAACGACGGATATGGCAAGAATAAATATTTATTTACAAGGCGTTCATAAGGGCTTGTCTGCAAAGCACCGTTTGCACGAGTTGATATCGTATGGACGATGCGGTTTGCGCCTCGTTTTTTGAAAAATCTATATTGTCCAAAAGCGCGAGAGTCGTCACCAATCCGAGTTTGATTTGAGTGATTTCCTCATTATCGTAATTTTCGACTTTTTGATAGAACTCGGACTTTATATCTCCGATTTGCGAATATAAAACCTTGATTTTGGTTTTTGCGTCGGAAATACTCATACTGCCTTCGTTGAGCGAATCCGAGCACTCGAACATAACGTCAAACGCCGTATCAAAGTATTTGAGCGCGTCGTCCACCGCACTTTTCATTTCGTCTTTGCACCACTTGAAATTGCCCTTTGCAATCTCGTATTTTTTGACGTAAAGGCTTTTGTCCGACAGTTTTGCAAGCACGGCGTTTGCCTCGTCCTCGCTCTTATAGACGGCGTAAACGATTTCGATGGTATCGCCTTTTTCGACGTATCCCGCACCGCCCTTTGACTTGACGAGTCCTGCGCTTTGCCTTGCGATTTTCATATCCGAGTATCCGCCGCACGCAATTGCCCAAACGGTCTGCGCCTCGGTATCCACCTTGTTGAACACGCCAAGCAACCCTCCCTCCGAAAAGGAAATACTGAGTGTCAGCGTAAGCATAATGCACAGCACTATCGTACATACGACGATTATATTGTCTTTCGCCATTTTTCGCATACTAAACGATATGCACGAGGTTAATTAATAATTAATAATGAATAATTAATAATTTTGGGTGGGCTCTGCCCACACCCGAACGGAAACTCATTCGAAGCCTACTTATAAACGTAATTTGCCTGTTCACAGACTTGACAAAACCGCAGTCCGCGAACTCGTAGAGCGGACTTATTAACGGTCACTCATTCGCAGCGTTATTATACACGGTATCTGTCCTTTCGAAGACGGAACCGGAGGCGCAAGGCGCCGACCGCATCGAACACCGAGCTTGACGATTAGTACCGTCCGACTGTGACGTGTTGTTGCGTAGCTGTCACACAAAGGACGGTGACATAATAAGAGGATTGTCCCTATCTATGCGAGCGTTGAGTGTTGTCCCCCGCTACGCGGTCGCCGTGGATTCCCTCAAACATAGTGCAGAGGGGGAACGGCGATTGGGAAAACACGTGAGGAAAGGGATAATTGCATTTAATGCACTCCCCTCTTTCACTTTTTTTAGAGGAAGATAAAAAAGCGCACTAAATCGATGCATAACGCGAAAGATCCCCTTTGCGAACACGCCTAACGTACATAATCGTACGTGACGTGCAAGCAAAGGGGGTCTGACAAAGTTAGGCGCGATTTAGTGCGCTTTTAGTACATTTCGGGAGAAGGTGCGGCATTAGCCACAACAGGCTCCTTTATATCCGTCACGAGGCTTTCGGTCGTGAGCAAAGTGGATGCGACGGACGCGGCGTTTTGAAGTGCGCTGCGAGTGACTTTGGTCGGGTCGAGAATACCTGCTTTGACCATATCGCAGTAGACTTCTTTTTGAGCGTCGAAGCCGTAGTTTGCTTTCTTCGCGGACATAATGGTGTTTGCGACGATACCGCCGTCGATACCTGCGTTTGCGGCGATTTGACGGACGGGCGCTTCGAGAGCACGGAGCACGATTTTCGCACCTGTTGCCTCATCGCCTTCGAGTTTTGCGCAAGCCTTCTTGACTGCGGGGATGATTGAGAGCAAGGCTGTGCCGCCGCCTGCGACGATACCTTCTTCGACAGCCGCGCGAGTTGCGTTGAGAGCGTCCTCGATGCGGAGTTTCTTCTCTTTCATTTCGACTTCGGTTGCCGCGCCTACGCCGATAACCGCAACGCCGCCTGCGAGTTTTGCAACGCGCTCTTGGAGTTTTTCCTTATCGTATTCGGACGTGGATTCTGCGATTTGAGCGCGGATAGATGCAACTCTTGCCGCAATATCCTCTTGCGCACCGAATCCGCCGACGATAGTGGTGTTGTCCTTGTCGACGCGCACGGATTTTGCTCTGCCGAGCATATCGAGAGTAACGTCTTTGAGTTCGTATCCGAGGTCGCTTGAGATATAAGTGCCGCCCGTAAGGATTGCGATATCTTCGAGATACGCCTTTCTTCTGTCGCCGAAGCCCGGGGCTTTGACTGCCACGACGTTGAACACGCCTTTGAGTTTATTGACAATGATAGTCGTGAGTGCTTCGCCCTCGATATCGTCGGAGATGATGAGGAGTTTCAAGCCGTTTTTGAGCACTTGTTCGAGAAGCGGAAGAAGTTCCTGAATATTACTGATCTTCTTATCGGTGATGAGGATGACGGGATTGTCGAGTTCCGCAGACATCTTGTCGGTGTTGGTGACGAGATACGGAGAAACGTATCCTCTGTCGAATTGCATACCTTCCACCACGTTGAGTTCGGTGGTCATAGCCTTGCCTTCCTCAATAGTGATCACGCCGTCTTTGCCAACCTTTTCCATAGCGTCTGAAATGAGTTGACCGATTTTCTCGTCGCTTGCGGAGATGGACGCGACCTGTGCGATAGCGGTTTTATCCTCAACGTCCTTGCTTATCTTTTTGAGTTCTTCGACGGCAACTTCGGTAGCCTTCATAATGCCGCGTTTAAGCACCATCGGATTTGCGCCTGCCGCAACGTTCTTCAAGCCCTCTTTAACGATAGCCTGAGCAAGAACGGATGCCGTTGTAGTTCCGTCGCCCGCAACGTCGTTGGTCTTGGTTGCGACTTCGCGGATGATTTGCGCGCCCATATTTTCAAACGGGTCCGAAAGCACGACGTCCTTTGCGATTGTCACGCCGTCGTTTGTGATGAGCGGAGCGCCGTAAGGTCTGTCGAGAACGACGTTTCTGCCTTTTGGACCGAGTGTGATTTTAACGGTATTTGCCAATGCGTCGACGCCTGCTTCGAGAGCCTTTCTTGCGTCGTCGCCATACTTGAATTGCTTTGCCATAAACAGCCTCCTTATTCAACGATTGCGAGGATATCCGATTGACTTACGATGACCACTTCTTCACCGTCAATCTTAAACTCGCTTCCTGCATATCTGCTATAAAGAACGGTATCGCCGACTTTCACTTGCATTTTGACGTCGTTGCCGTCGATAGTGCCGCCCGGGCCGACTGCGATAACTCTTGCAAGTTGCGGTTTTTCTTTTGCCGCGCCGGGAAGAACGATTCCGCTAGCGGTTTTTTCATCTGTTTCGATTGCCTTGATGACAACCTTGTCAAACAATGGTTTTATCATATTATGCCTCCGTTGTCGAGTATGAACTTGATATTTTAGCAGTCTTTCTGCCTGATTGCTAACAGTTTATACCATAGGTTGCCAAATGTCAATATATTGTGACAGATTTTTTTGTGATTTTGCGTAGATTTTTCCAAAGTCCTTGTTGAATAATGTCATAATATAGACATTATTCGTAGGGTATCATTAAAAACTGATATTAATAAAAAAACATACCAATCAAAATCTATGTTTTGGTTGGTATGTTTTTTTAGAATTAATTGTTAAGAATCAAATCTTAAGATTGCTGTATAAAGTATCCTTTTCCATTGCACCTAGGACACACTTTGTAATCATAGCCGTCACGATAAACACCACTGCCGTGACATTTACCACACGTAATTCTTTTTTCTTCACCGGTAGTACAAGCAGTTAATGAAAACAGCATAAGCGCCATTAACAAAACGATAATCAGTACAATGAAAAGTTTTTTTACTGAATTTTCCATAAAAATACCATCCCCTTTTTTAATAATTGTTTTATAAATCTTCAACGCACGTATGCACGTTTGTTTTATACTTTTTATTAAACTCACAAATAACAACATTAAGAAAACTATTAAGAGTATTTTCAACTTCTTCCATTGACAAAAAACCAGAACATTTTTTAGGATGAATAATTAAAGTATAGCTCTTTTGTTTTTCGATATATGTTAATTGTACTCTATAATCATCCGTTGAAGTAAACAACAAAGTATTTGCATAAGATTTATTAGGTTTACCCCATATACCCCAAGTTTTATCAATAAGTTCCTCGAAAACCTCTCTTGATATGTCTTCAATTTCAATTTTTACAACACAATTTTCATTCATAATTTATCCCGTTTATCTGAGTTTATTTCAATTATAGTAGTCATTTTGACTATTGTCAAGTCATTTCGACTATAATCCCATAGAATAAGATATATCAATATGAAAACACTGAATGACATAATTGCCAACGATAATATGAGAGAGACCACGTTAAAAGGGATTTTTAGTACACAACTAAAAACCATACGAGAAGAACGCGGCCTATCTCAAACTGTTGTTGCAGCAAAACTCGGTTGTGCCGTAAGCACTTATGCGAACTGGGAACAAGGACGCAGAGAACCTTCAATCGTTGACATCTACAATTTGCTATATGTGTTCAAAATTGATGCGAATGAACTTTTTGATATTGAATAAACATCATTTGTTATATCAGTAGATAATTTTTATTAAGCAAACAATGTTTATCAACTTTCAAAATTGACACTTTAACTTTTACTTGCTATTATATAAGAAATAAAAGAATTGGATGTGTTGAAATGAACAACTGGGACAAACGTTTTATGGATATGGCAGAGCTTGTGTCCACTTGGACGAGTTGCGCGCGCGAAGGCAGAGCGATTGGTGCGATTATCGTCAAAGACAAGCGCATATTGACCACGGGATACAACGGTGCGCCCGCAGGCATACTCAACTGCCGCGACAAAGGCTATTGTATGCGAGACAAACTCGGCATAAAGAGTGGCACTTGCGCGGAGAAATGCTACGCCGTACACGCAGAGCAAAATGCAATAGTCCAAGCGGCAAAACTCGGAGTGTCCGTTGACGGAGCAACGCTTTACTGCACGCACCAACCCTGCACCATCTGCACGAGGCTTATCATCAACAGCGGCATAAAGAGAGTCGTGTACAAACACCCCTATCCCGACGAGTTTTCGATGCAACTTTTCGATGAAGCCGGCATCACCGTTGAAAAATTCGAAGAATAACGAACAAATACGTAGATTAATAATCGATATTAAAAAATCCCTCGCAAATGCAAGGGATTTTTTGTTTTAGCACTTCTGACAGATACGGTATTTTATCTGTCCTCTCTAAAATAGGACATACCGAGCGCCGCAGGCGGTTGCGTTTCACGCTTATTGAAGAAAGATATGATTATAAGCACGAGTGCGGTAACCGCATACGGAATTATTTGCACGATTTCTTTGCCGGCAAGCGAGGTCGGAATAACGTCGTAAGAAGCCACGATATAAAGTATACCGAAGATGAACGAACCGATAATACCGAGTCCCGGTCTCCACAGCGAGAATATGACGAGCGCAACCGCAAGCCAACCGAACGCGTCCACGACGTATTCGAGCGAGCCTCTCGTGCAAGTGAGGATATAGCACGCGCCGCCGATACCCGCGATTGCCGCGCCGAGCACGCAAGCGGTGTACTTGTACCCCGTAACGTTTATACCGACAGCGTCTGCCGCCGCAGGGTTTTCACCCACAGCCGAGAGCGAAAGACCTTTCCTAGTTTTTCTCAGCACGAAAGCGACGACGATTGCCACGATGAGCGAAACGTAAATCAGCGTGCCGTGCGAGAGGAAAATTTGCGAGAAAGCGTCGTTTCCAACCTTGCCGAACATCGGAGCGGTAAAGCATTTGCTTGCACGCACGAAGGCAATGTCCTTTTTTGCCATCATTCTGCCCCAGAATCCGAGCACGCCCGTGCCGAGAGTCGTGAGAGTAAGACCGGTGACGTTCTGATTGCATCTGAGCGTAATCGTGAAGAATCCGTATATCAATCCCATAAAGCCTGCAAACAGCATAGCCATAAGGATTGCCATAAGGATAACGCCAAAGTCGCTTGCGCCGCCGTTATACGCAAGATTTGCGCCGATGCATCCGCCAACTGCGCCGAGGCACATAGTACCCGGGATACCGAGATTGAGGTGACCGGATTTTTCGATGAGCGTTTCGCCCGTTGAACCGAACAGGAACACCGCGCCGATTCTGATTGCCTGAACTATCATTTCAACCATATCACTTTCCCTCCTTCGTTTCGTCGCTTAACGACACTGAAACGGAGTCCTCGCCGACATTCGTTTCATTATCGGCAGATTCGGTTACGACCGAGGGCGTTTCTTCCGCCCCTCCGTCCTGAACGTATTCTTTTGTGACGACGGAAGCAAGTTTGAGTTTATTGCCGACAAGTGAGTGTTTGAACACGACTTTGTAGTTGATAAAGAACTCGGTTGCGATTATGCAAAGGAAGAATATACCCGTCATAACCGAAGGATAGGAAGTGCCGAGTCTTCCGTAAGTGCCGACCTCGCTCGAGCCGTTGGTAATAAACACGACGAGGAAGGCCGTAAGTGCCATTGCAAGAGGATTGAAGTGAGCAAGCCACGACACCAAAACCGCAGTGAAGCCTCTGCCGTTGACCGTCGAGCTATTGATTGAATAGTTTTTGACGGAAACCAGAATAAAGCCGGCGATACCGCACAGCATTCCGCAAAGAAGAAGCGTTCTTATAATGACTTTTTTCGAGTTAATACCGATATAGCGAGCGGTATTCGGGCTTTCACCGACGACGGTGAGTTCGTAGCCGTGTTTGCTATATTTCAGATAAATCGCCATGAGAACGGTTATAACTACGACGATCAAAATCGTAAGGATATATTCGTTATTGGCAATTGGGGGAACGACGCCTTGCGTGAACGACAACTCACCGGTGCCGTTCGGTTTGACCGATTTTATGAAATAACTGACAAGGCAAGTTGCGATATAGTTCATCATAAGCGTCAAAAGCGTTTCGTTGGTGTTCCATTTTGCTTTAAACAAAGCGGGAATGACCGCCCACGCCATACCGAAAGCAAGCGAAACGATGAAAGCAAGAATAATCGCACCTGCATTGTCGACTTTACCGCCCAAGAAGTAGGTTATAACGGCGCAGCCGAGAGCACCCATAAGCACTTGTCCCTCACCGCCGATATTCCAAAACTTCATTTTGAAACACGGAGTAACGGCAAGCGCAAGCAAAAGAAGAATGGCGGTTTCGCGCAATGCGTCCCACACTTGCATTCCCGATCCGAAAATACCTTGGAAGAAGTGCTTGAAGAAGAATCCCATACTTTCTTTTGTGGCGGCAACCGTGACGATTGCGCACAAAAGGACGGATATCACGAAAGCGGCAATACGAATGAGCCACGCTCTTTTGGGATTGCTCTCCGTTCTTTTTACTAGGTGGAAAAGAGGTTCTCTGACGGTTTTAGTCATTGTTGTTTGCCTCCGTTTCGTTGACGTTTTCGTCATTCAATATATTTTGGTTTTGTATAACCGTTTCATCCTCTGCTACGTAACCATTATAGTTCTCGACGATTTCGGGCATTTTGGTCATAAGCATACCGATTTGTTCTTTGGTCGTATTTCTCGCATCGACGACACCGCTGACTTTTCCGCCGCACATAACGAGGATTCTATCCGAAAGTGCGAGCAAAACGTCGAGGTCTTCACCGACGAATATGACCGCAACCCCCTTCTCCTTTTGCTCGTTGAGAAGGTTGTAAATCATATACGAAGAGTTGATATCGAGGCCTCTTACGGGATAAGCCGCCATAAGCACGGTCGGAGAAGCCGCGATTTCGCGCCCGACGAGCACCTTTTGCACGTTACCGCCGGACAGACGTCTTACGGGAGTTTTGACCGACGGCGTAGAAACTTCCAGATCGTGCACGATAGTTTCGGCCAAGTCTTTCGGTGCGTGCCTGTCAACGAACATCGAGTGTCCTTTGCTGTATGAGCGGAGCATCATATTATCAACGAGATTCATGCTGCCCACGAGTCCCATACCCAGTCTGTCCTCGGGCACGAAGGAAAGTCTTACGCCGAGTTCTCTGATTTGCACGGGAGTTTTTGAGCGCAAATCGACTTCCTGCTCGTTTTGTTTTGGGTCGAAGTATCTGATATCGCCGTTTTCGAGGTGCACGAGCCCCGCAATGGATTCGAGCATTTCTCTCTGACCGCTTCCGGCAATACCGGCAACGCCGAGGATTTCTCCCGAATAGAGATCGAACGAAACGTCGTTGAGCGCATACATCCCTTCCCTGTTTTTGCAAGTAAGATGTTGCACCTCTATACGTTTTTTCGTATCGTGAGGAATAGTTCTGTTGATTTCGAGTTCCACCTTTTCACCCACCATCATCTCGGTAAGTTGTTGCTCGCTCGTATCCTTCGTATTTACGGTTGCGATATGTTCGCCTTTGCGAAGCACCGCCACTCTGTCGCTGATTTCCTTAACTTCGTTGAGTTTGTGCGTAATGATGATGATGGATTTTCCATCCTCTCTCATTTTGCGCAACACGTCGAAGAGTTTTTGAATTTCCTGCGGAGTCAACACTGCGGTCGGCTCGTCGAGAATGAGAATATCCGCGCCGCGGTACAACACCTTGATGATCTCGACCGTTTGTTTTTCTGAAACGGACAAGTCGTACACTTTTCTTGACAAATCGAGGTTGAATCCGTATTTATCTACGACTTCCTGAAGTTTTTTCGCTCTGTTTCTTTTCAGATAATCGAATTTAACGTACGCTCCGAACGCCTTAAACGGAAGCGCAATATATTTCAAAGCCGCCAAAAATTTCGATTTGGCGTCGTCTGTTTTTTCGTTTTTGATTTTCTCGCTTTCGCCTTTGAAATCGAACTCGAATTTTTCACCGAGAATAATATTGTCGCAAGCGGTAAACAAATCGACGAGTTTGAAGTGCTGGTGAATCATGCCGATTTTATATCTGAATGCGTCGATTGGCGATTTAATGACGGCTTCCTCTCCGTTCACGAAGATTTGCCCTTCATCGGGAAAATATATGCCCGCGAGCATATTCATAAGCGTCGTTTTACCGCTGCCGTTCTCTCCCAACACGGCAAGAATTTCGCCTTTTCGCACGTCGAAATCGACGTTTGAGTTGGCGACTACGCTTCCGAATCTCTTGGTAATATTTTTCATTTCAACAATGATGTCGCTCATTGTATGACCTCCGAAAAAAGAGTTAAAGCACCCTACGGTGCTAAAAAAGTGTATCGGATAAGCGAGCGACGCTCGCTTATCCGATAATTCGATCACTTATTAGATTTCTTGATAATCGTCCTTGCTGTAAACGCGAGTAAGCAACGTGATACCGTCGATTTCGATGTCGAAATAAGGAGCGGAACGGAAGGAGGATTCTGCAAAGTAGCCGTTAGCGACGACTTCGTTTCCGTTGACGACTTTTGTCGTAAGATGAGTTCCGTTAACGGTGAACTTGTCTGTTTCAAAAACGCGGAGCGTGCCGTTCAAAAGTTGATTGCGCACTTCGACGATTTTGTTGACAGTACCTTCTGCCATTGCTTTTCCGCCAAGGTCGGTGAGTTCCACTGCGCCGTTCTTAAGGGTTCCGACCCAGTCTTTATCGACCTTCTCGCCTTTTACGGTTTTTGCGATAAGATATCTATAGTAAGGTGCCCAATTGATTCTCGAAGAGATGATGAAAGTGTTGGGGCAAGCCTCTACGGTTGAACCGTTGTAAGAAACGTTGGGAACGCCCTTCTCTTCACAAGCGTTGGGAGCGCCCATGGAGTCTGCGTGTTGGCTGATAAGCACGCAACCTTTGTTGATAAGGCTTGTTGCCGCGTTGTTTTCTCTCGTTACGTCATACCAGCTTCCCGTGAAGGTTACGTCCATCGTGACGGAAGGGCAAACGGATTTTGCACCGAGATAGAAAGAGGTGTAACCGGAGATAACTTCTGCGTAAGTGAATGCGCCGACGTAGCCCATTTTTGCTTGTTGTGCGGTGATATCGCCATTTTCAATCATTTCGTTGAGCTTCATACCTGCTGCAACGCCTGCAAGGAATCGGCCTTCGTAAATGGATGCAAACGCATTGACGAAGTTCGGAAGATTCTCACCTGCCGCTTGTGTGCCGGTTGCGTGAGCAAAGAGTACGTTGGGATATTGCTTTGCGGCTCTGATCATATAGTTTTCGTGGCCGAAAGAGTCTGCAAAAATAACGTTGCATCCGTCGTTTGCAAGTTTAACTGCCTTCGTGTAGCAAGTTTCGTCTTCGGGTACACCGGTTTCGATAATAACTTGATCGTTGGAGAGATTAAACTCTTTTTGCACGGTGTGCATTGCATTAATGAAGTTTTTGTCGTAAGTAGAGTTCTCGTCGTGCAAGCAAAGCATGCCGATCTTGAAATTCGACGGAATGACGAGATTCGAATAGTCGGGTGCGTCAATGTCGTAAGAGGGCAATTCGACGATTTCGACGTCGTCGCCTCTGTTGTTGCCGCAAGCAACCAAACCGATAACCAAAGCGGTTACGAGAGCCAAGCAAAGCACAAGTGCAAATACTTTCTTTTTCATACGTTTCTCCTTTTATTTGCCGTAAGGCGTATTGTGATTGTCTATATTCACGCCGTTTTGGCGCAAATTACGTCAGTGTCTGAACGCTATGTGACCTTGATCGTCCATACTGTCGATCAAAGCGAGACTTTGGACGTTCACGCCCTTTGCTCTTAATGCGTCGCCGCCGCCCTGAAAACCTTTTTCGATAGCGACCGCGCAACCCACGAGCGTAGCGCCCGCTTGCTCCACGATGCTCATAAGACCGTTGATAGCCGCTCCGTTTGCAAGGAAGTCGTCAACGATAAGCACTCTGTCGTCTGCGGAAATAAAATCCTTCTCGACCATAATCACCTTCGTCACTTGGTGCGTAAAAGAATAAACCTCGGCGCAGTAGCAGTCCGAGGATATATTTATGGTCTTACTTTTCTTAGCAAAAAGCACCGGCGCTTGCACATAGTGCGCTGCAGCGCACGCTATGGCTATCCCCGATGCTTCGATTGTCAGAATTTTGGTTATATTTTGCCCGCAAAAGAGCGCAGAAATTTCCTTGCCAATCTCGTCCAACAGTTGTTGATCGATAAGATGATTGAGAAATCCGCCTACCTTGAGGACGTTTCCGGGCTTAACCTTGCCGTCCCTCAGGATGCGCTCCTCCAAAATCTTCATAGCGCGCTCCTTTACCACAATATGTAGTGGTGTGTGCGGAATCCGTATTCCGCAAGTTGTGCGTTGCGATTTGGTTTGCTCTTAAATGATATGGGCATTATATCCAAAAAAAATCGTCTCTGTCAAACGAAATTCGACATATTTTGCATTTTTATCTAAAAAATTTTTACGGATACACGATTGGTATTTTTAAGCAGAAATAACAGACAAAAAGTCCGTTTAATCCGTCGAGTTTTTTCGCTTCTCCTCACGCACTCTCGCGTGTGCGCACGCGCACGCTTCATAATAAAAGGGCGCTTCGCAATTCAATTGCAAAAATTCTGCCTTCTCACTTTTTTCAAAACGCTTGACAGCAATATGCTTTACAAATATAATGCAATATCCGTTGAATGCAACAAACGAGAAAATCTATATGAACAATGCAAACGTTTCAAAAAAGCCGTCCTTCGCGGACAGAATAAAATCTCTTTTCGGACAGATAGACCTCACTCAAGGCTCGATAATCAAGGTTATCGTCAAATTCACCCTGCCCATAATCGTGTCCTATCTTTTGCAGCAACTCTACATACTCTCCGACGCCGCCATCTGCGGACAGACGTTGAGTGCGGACGAAGTTGCAGGAGTCAACGACACTTCACCGCTCGTATTCATCTTTATGCAGTTCGCGTTCGGATGCACGGCAGGTTTTTGCGTCGTGCTTTCAAGCAAGTTCGGCTCTCACGACGAAGCAGGCGTTCGCAAATCCTTTGCCACGCAGTTTATTCTTTGCGGAATAATCACCGTGATATTGACGTTAATATCGGTATTCTGCATAAAACCAATGCTTGCGTGGGTAAACGTCACCGAGCAGAATCCCGTCGTATTTCAAGCGGCGTACACGAATTGTTTGGTGATTTTTCTGGGCATAATAGCGCAACTTTTCTACAACTTTATCATCAGCATATTGCGCAGTATCGGCGATTCCTTCACTCCGCTTTTGTTTTTGCCCGTATCCACGGCAATGAACATTGCGCTTGACTTGCTGTTCATCAAAGTATTCGGCTGGGGCGTAGCGGGAGCGGCAGGCGCAACCATATTGACGCAAGTGCTCTGCACTATTGCGTGCTTCGTATACACTTTTGTCAAGTACAAATTCCTGCGCTTAAAGAAGGAAGATTTCAAGATTGCCTGGAGCGATATCTGGGCGCACGTAAAGCAAGGCATACCTCTCGGACTTCAATTTTCCGTGTTGTCTATCGGGCTTATCGTTATGCTTTCCGAAACCATAAAATTCGACCTTCTTCCGGACGGACTTATGGTTGTAGGCAATCCGGCGCAAAACGGCGTAGGCGCGGCAAACAAACTCATCAATTTCGCAATGGCGCCTCTGTCCGCACTCGGCACTGCAATGGTGAGTTTCAACGCCCAAAATCTCGGCGCAGGACTCACGGAAAGAGTGAAAAAGGGCACGAATCAAGCAATATTGCTCGGCTTTGCGCTCACGGTGATATGTGCGGGAATCGGACTTTTGCTCACCATAAACGGAGCGTATCAACACGTCTTTTTGTCTGCGGACAAGATAAGCGAAAAGTCTCTGTATTTCGGCAACACGTTCCTGTATATCGACTTACCGCTATTCTTCTTCCTTTCCACTCTGTTCGTATTGCGCAACGCCGTGCAAGGCATAGGCAAATCGGGTTGGACGCTTGCCGCAGGCGCAGGCGAACTTATCGCAAGAGTGCTGATTTGCACTTTCGTGCCTGCCCTCGTCAACGGCGGCCCGACAAACGCGCTTGCAAGCAACGCCGCGTATATCGCGCTCTGTTTCGGCGATCCGGGCGCGTGGGTATTTGCGGTTGCGGTGCTCGTCTACCCCTATATCAAGCACATAGTCAAAAAGGACTATCGTTATGCCCTCGGCGAATCGACGAGTGCCGAAGAGTACAAAATCGAATCAAACTCTTCTCAGTCCCACTCGGCTCAATCGGACGCTGTTTTCGACCTTTCCGAAAACGCCTCTTCTCATCAAAACGTATCGTCGCAACCGCTTTCAAACGACGATTCTTCTATGTCGGATTGTCCGCCTAATACGAACAACGATTGACGTATAAAGCGGAAACCAAACCGCGCATTTTAACTACGCACGTTTATTGACAAATCTCTCAAAATATACGAAAAGCAGGCTTTACGCCTGCTTTTTCCAATCTTAAACTTTCGTTTTTGCAAATTTATGTGAATTTCAAATTCTTCTCGTTGCCTTTTCGAGGAATTTCAAATCGTTGCCTTCGAGGTGCTTTCCTATGACTTTGCGCACTCTTTCGTGATACTCATTGAGCCACGCTCTTTCGCCGTCGTCGAGCAAATTCACGTCAATAGCGTCGAGGTCGAACGGCACGAGCGTGATTGTTTCAAACTTGCAGAACGTACCGCACTCGGTCTTTTCTTTTTCAACGCAAAGCACGAGATTCTCGTGTCTTATGCCAAACTCACCTTCCTTGTAAAAGCCGGGTTCGTTTGAGGTTATCATTCCCGGTTGCATTGCAAATCTCGGTGCGGCGGCTCTCGGAGAAATATTCTGAGGTCCTTCGTGTACGTTGAGCAAATATCCGACGCCGTGACCCGTGCCGTGATTGAAATCCATGCCGTACTCGTACATCGGCTCTCTTGAAATCATATCGAGTCTTGCGCCACTCGTGCCTTTTAAGAACGTCGCTCTCGCAAGTGCGATATGCGATTTAAGCACGATAGTAAAAGCGCGCTTTTCTTCCTTGCTCACCTTGCCCATAGCAAAGGTACGAGTGATATCCGTCGTGCCGTAGCGATATTGAGCGCCGCTGTCCACGAGTAGCAAACCGCGTTTTTCGACTTTCTTATTCGTTTCGGGCGTTGCGGAATAGTGGACGATTGCGCCGTTTGATGAATATCCGCAAATCGTATCGAAACTGAGGTCGAGGAAGTTTTTGCTTTTACGTCTGAACTCTTCGAGTTTATCGGCAAGCGAGATTTCGCTCATCTCCTCTTTGCCCGCTCTTTCTTTGATGTAGCGCATAAATCTGACGACGGCAACACCGTCCTCGACGTGCGCTTTTTTCATATTCTTTATTTCGACGGCGTTCTTCACCGCCTTGCGTGCGGTCGTTGGAAACACGTCGATTTCTCTTGCGTTTTTTATGCGAGAATACAAAGCGTAATTCGTCTTTTCGGTGTCGATGAGCACTGCGCCGTTTATTTGGCAAACTGCGTCGTAAACGTCGTCGTACGCTCTCAATTCAACTCCGTTTTCGGCAAGAATACGTCTGCCTGCCGCATTGAATTTTCTCTCGTCTGCAAACAGCGTCGCGCCATCTTTGGTGACGATAGCGTAAGCGTAGTTGACGGGATTATATTGAATATCCTCGCCACGCATATTCAAAAGCCAGGCAATATCGTCCAATGAGGACGCCAAGCACGCCTCGCAACCGTATTTTTCGACGTCCTTTTGCAAGTCTGCGATTTTGCTCTTTACACTCTGCCCTGCGGCGTTATCGGATAAGAACCAAGCCTTGTGCGGCTCGATTTGAGGACGATCCGTCCAAATACGATCGATAATTTCTCCGCAATCGACAAGTTGCACGCCCTCGACTTCCTTTTTCAACGCCTCAACGAATTCAACCGTAGCGGTCTTGAAATCGAAAGCGATCTTCGGCGTATCCGAAAGCGTTTTCACAAACTCGAAAATCGTCGGCACACCGGGCTCTCTCGCTTTCATAAGCACGGTATCGGTGGCTTTGAGTTGCTCTGCGGCTTGGATAAAATATCTTCCGTCCGTCCACAGATACGCGTTGTCCTTTGTCACGACGAGAGTGCCTGCGCTGCCCGTAAAACCGCAAAGGAATTCGCGCGTCTTGAAGCGATCGACGATATATTCGCTGCCGTGATCGTCGCTTGTGAAAACCACGTAAGCGTCTATGTCGTTGTCTTTTACAAACTCTTGCAATTTGATAATATCTTGTTTCATATTCTGCCTGAAAATCGATAAACGATAGTTTTTTTATTTGAATATAATTATATCACCATACTTGCGGTATGGCAATATCAAAAGCGTTTAAAGCGGCAAAAGTCTATTTTACCGTTATTTTTTGAGGAAGGAAAACAGTCCCTTTTTCTCGTAAGGTTTCACTTCGACGTCACCGACGTTATATCCGTCCTTTTGAATGGCGTTTTTGATGACTTCAACGTCTATATTATCATCGCAAACGACAACGGTTTTGCCGGCAGTATGTGAAGACGTCACCTTTTTGACGTTCGCCGCCTTACGCACGGCGTCGTTGACGTGACTTTCGCACATACCGCATTGCATACCTTCGACTTTAATCGTAATTTCTTTCATATATTCTGCCTCCGAAACCGATATTCCCGAAACGAAATCGAACGTTCCATCCGATTTCACCAAAAGTATACCACCCTCCGCCGAATTGTCAAGGGAATATGAAATTAGTTTCATATTGCTCAAGCGGCGCATAGGCAAAAGCAACAAGCGTTCGCTTATTGCTTAATGCCTCGCTTGCTCTCGCAATTCCTCCGCGCAACCGATACACGCTATCAGTTCAAGCAAGGATAAAAACTCAAACCACAGTTTCGCTATATCGCTTGCTTGGTATTTGCGCCTATGGCGCAAGCGGTAAAAAAAATATGCGCCATTAGGCGCATTTCACCAAACAAGTCATCGCACGGAATTGTGGCTTGAGTTCTTGTCCGTCTTATTTTGAGAGTGAAGATGGCTTGTGCGGAGTAGAGCAAAAACCTAGTGAGGCTCTCGGCAATGCGCACACTTGCGTGTTGCCGTTGCCTCAGCAACGGTTTTTGCTCAGTTATTCGCTCATCCTCACAAACATAAATAATAAAACTGCGCCAAATCGGCAAAACGTTACTTTTGCAAAAACGCCTGATTGAGATGAAGAACAAGAAAGAGCCTCGCAAGCAGACAGGAGCGTACTTGGCGTACGTGACTGTTTGAGTGCGAGGCTCTGACGCAGTTATTCGCTCAATCAGGCGTTTTTGCCGCCGAAGGCAAGTTTAAGTCGTTCTGATCCAGACAAAATAACCTTACGTATACGGATATTTTTGGGAGTAACTTCGAGCATTTCGTCGTCGTTGAGGAATTCGATGGCCTCTTCGAGACTGAATTTGCGAGGAGTGTTAAGACGGAGTGCTTCGTCGGAGCCGGCGGCGCGCATATTGGTGACGTGTTTACGCTTGCAGACGTTGACGCGGATATCCTCGTTTTTGGGTGACATACCGACAACCATACCTTCGTAAACGGGAGTTTGCGGATCGATGAAGAGTACGCCTCTGTCCTGTGCGTTGAAGAGTCCGTAAGTTGCGGCTTCACCCGTTTCGTAAGCGACGAGCGAGCCTGTAAATCTGCGCGGAATAGGTCCCTTATAGGGAGCGTAACCTGCGAAGAGTTGGTTCATAACGCCCTCGCCCTTGGTGTCCGTCAAAAACTCGTTTTTGAATCCGAACAAACCGCGAGCAGGCACTTTGAATTCCATACGGATACGGCTTCCTTGCGGAGTCATCGTGACGAGTTCGCCTTTTCTGACACCCATACGCTCCATAACCGAACCTACGCAATCGGTGGGCACGTCGATGAAGAGTTGCTCCATAGGCTCGCACTTTACGCCGTCTATATCTTTGAAAATGACCTTGGGAGTGCTCACGCCGAATTCGTATCCCTCTCTGCGCATAGTTTCGATGAGGATTGAAAGGTGCATCTCTCCTCTGCCGCACACTTTGAAGGTGTCGGGGCTTTCGGTCTGATACACGCGCAACGAAACGTCTTTGAGCAATTCTCTGAAAAGCCTGTCGCGCAAATGGCGAGATGTGACGAATTTTCCTTCCTTGCCCGCAAACGGACTGTCGTTTACGCAGAAGTTCATTTCGATAGTGGGTTCGCCGATTTTTACGAACGGCACGGGTTCGATTTTCGCAGGAGAGCAAATGGTGTTGCCGATGGTGATATTTTCAATACCGCTGAAGCACACGATATCGCCGACCATTGCGTTTTCGACGGGGACGCGCTTCAATCCTTCGATTTGGAAGAGGTTGACGATTTTGCTCTTATACGGAGAGATTCCGCTATGGTAGTCGCACACCACCACTTCTTTTGCCATATCCACTTTGCCTCTTTCGATTCTGCCGATGCCGATACGGCCGACGTAATCGTTGTAGTCTATAGCGGAAACGAGCAATTGTAACTCGCCGTTTTCGTCTCCTTCGGGAGCGGGGATATAGTCGAGAATGGTGTCGAACAGCGGTTTGAGATCGGTTCCGGGAACGTTATAGTCGCGCGTAGCCGTGGCTTTTTTGCCGCTGCAATAAAGAATGGGGCTTTGGAGTTGTTCGTCGCTTGCGTCGAGATCGAGCAAGAGTTCGAGAACCTCGTCGCCGACTTCCGAGAGTCTTGCGTCGGGCTTGTCGATTTTGTTGACGACGATGATGATTTTAAGTCCGAGCGAAAGCGCTTTTTCGACGACGAAACGAGTCTGCGGCATAGGACCTTCCTGTGCGTCCACGAGCAGAACGACGCCGTTGACCATTTTGAGTACGCGCTCGACTTCGCCCGAAAAATCAGCGTGTCCGGGGGTGTCGATGATATTGATTTTGACGCCGTTATAGTGGATAGACGTATTTTTTGCAAGAATAGTGATGCCTCTTTCTCTTTCGAGGTCACCCGAGTCCATAACGCAGGTAGCGACCTGTTGGTTTTCTCTGAAAGTGCCCGATTGTTTGAGCATACCGTCCACGAGCGTAGTTTTGCCGTGGTCGACGTGGGCAATGATTGCGATGTTTCTCAAATCGTTTCTGACCATAATCTTAGCCTTCTTTTGAGTTTCGAGCGCCTCGGATTCGAATATAAAGGCGCAGGTTTTCGGATTTCTATAATAAAACTGTGATATATTAGCACACTTTTTATACGCTTGGCAAATCGTTGCGGTACATAAAAGCAAAAAATTCGAATATTTTTGTGCAAAATCGCATTTCCAATACCCTTCAAAAAGTTGCGCACGGGCTCAATTGTGGTATAATGTATCGCAACGGAGCAAAACGCATATGAAAAGTTTGACAGAGTTATACAAAATCGGACGCGGACCGTCGAGTTCGCACACAATGGGACCCGAAAAGGCGGCGAAACTCTTTATGGAGCGCAACAAAAGCGCGCTTTCGTTCAAGGTTATCCTTTACGGTTCGTTGGCAAAAACAGGCAAAGGACACGGCACCGACGTCGTATTGAAAAAGACGTTCACAAAGCCCGTCGATGTCGTTTTCGACTATGAAAACGAGCATTTGCCCCACCCCAACACCATGGACTTGTTTGCGCTCGATTTGAACGGACGAATAACGGATTCGTGGCGAGTATACAGCGTCGGCGGCGGCGCAATCGAGGTTGAGGGCGAGAGTTCCATAGATCCGCCCGAAGTCTATCCGCACCACACTTTCGAGCAGATAAGAGCGTATTGCGACGAGCAGGAAATCACCATTCCGCAGTATGTTGAACGCTTCGAAGGCGCACAAATCCGCGACTATCTTCAAACCATATGGGAAACTATGAAAAACGCAATCAAACAAGGTTTGAAAGCGAGCGGAGTTCTCCCCGGAGGTTTGAACACGGAGCGCAGAGCAAAGATACTCTATCAACAGCGTCATATAGACGAAACTCCGCAAACCAAAGAAAACCGACTCGTATGCGCGTACGCTTTTGCGGTGAGCGAGCAGAACGCTTCGGGCGAAATCATAGCGACTGCCCCCACCTGCGGCGCTTGCGGAATTCTCCCCGCCGTGCTCAAATACGAGCAAGACGTGCATAGATTCTCGGACGATATGATAATCGACGCACTCTCAACTGCAGGCATCATCGGCAACATCGTCAAAACCAACGCTTCGATAAGCGGCGCGGAGTGCGGTTGCCAAGCCGAATGCGGCACTGCGTGTTCCATGGCGGCGGCGGCGCTTGCCCAACTTTTCGGAATGGATTTCGACCAAATCGAGTATTCTGCCGAAGTTGCAATGGAGCATCATCTCGGTTTGACTTGCGACCCTGTGGCAGGGCTCGTGCAAATCCCGTGCATAGAGCGCAACGCCGTTGCGGCAATGCGAGCGATAAACGCCGTATCTCTTGCCAACTTCCTCACCACTTCTCGTCAGATTTCATTCGATGCCGTGGTAGAAACTATGTATCAGACGGGCAAAGACATCAACGTCCGCTATCGCGAAACGTCGGGCGGCGGACTTGCAAAGAGTTACAGTCACTCTCGTCTGCGTCACTCAAGACTACGCAAAAAGAAATAACCCGAAAAACCGCATTAGATATGCGGTTTTTTCATTATTTGGATTACAATATAGCGCAATTCGAAGACGGAATAAATCCCGTACGCTCGCTCACTCGTTCAAGGCGTTCTTATACACGGTATCTGCCCTTTCGCAGACGGAACTCGAGCCATTGCTCGAACGGTATTGCGGCGACAACAATCGCCCCCTTGTGTCATTCAGAGGAGCGTAGCGACGTGGGAATCCCCTAAATAGAAATGAAAAACTTTTCGGGCGATTGTCTTTCACCGCATTTGCTTTCGCAATCACTCCGCACAATCGTGCGTATGCTCTCAAATCAAGCACGGGCAAAGAATCCTACCGCAATTCCGCACACCCGATTGTTTGGTAAAGCGTGCTCCGCACGCAAGCGGAAAAAATTAGAAATCTTCCACAACTGCGACAAAGTCGCAATATCACTTTTGGCGCAAGCCAAAAATATCACTTGCGCACAGCGCAAATATAACTGCACAAAGTGCAATATAACTAAAATTCCGCAACCCACACGCAGTGTGGATATCATCGTGCTTGCACGATATCATCACGCAGTGATATCATCGTCGCAGGCGATATCATTTACTATCTCATAGTCTGTTTAGCAATCAAATCGTGCGCAAAACTACACAATGTATATCATTTTATTGACATTCATATCTCATATTGATAAAATAATATCGTGATTGGGGTTATGTTTTTTTCACATTTTCACCCGTCAATAATACAATGCAATGTATATTGCAAAAATTTTTTTTGGAGGAGAGCAATGAAAAACAAGAAAGTTTTGTTTCTTTTCGTCGCGGTAATTGTATTGTGCTTGTCGACGGCTCTGTTTGCCGCTTGCAACAAGAACGATACTCCGCCGTCGTCCGACGGAGATTTCAAAGAAGGCGACGTCATCGTTGACAAGAACGAAAACACCGTGACCGAAAAAGAGTATGACGAGGCAGGCCGCGAAGTGCGCGAAATTTCGCACGTCGAAACCTTGTACAACGTCACCTATCTTGCAAACGACGCGTCGGTTATTTACCTCAAAGGCAACAAGAGCGACGAAATGTACGTATCCGGTTACGACGGAGTTCCCAAAACTCTTTCCGTCAAAGATTTGGAATCCAAGATTTCGCTCGACGGCAACGCAATCGTCGTCAAAGGCGTCACGGAAAGTGCGTTTATGGGCTGTGAAACGCTCACGACCGTAGACCTTGAAAAAGAGAAAACCAACACTTTAACGTTCGCAATCGGCGAAGGCGCTTTTGCCAACTGTCCCAACCTTGCAACGGTCACCCTTCCCACGAAGGTGTATATGAAGAGCGGCAGCATCGGCGAAGCCGCATTCTACAACTGCGAATCCCTCGCCAAAGTCGTGATTCCCGACCGCTTCAAGACGTTGGGCGCATACGCATTTGCAAACTGCCTTAAACTTGAAACCGTAACGTTCAACGAAGGCGTTTCGAAGATTCCGAACAATTTCCTTTACGGTTGCGAGGCACTCACGAGCGTGACCATACCTTCCACCGTCAACTACGTCGGCAACCAAGCCTTCAGCGGTTGCAAGAAACTCACGACTATCACCTTCCCCGATTCCGTTACGTACGTCGGTGACCAAGCGCTTGCCGACTGCATTGCGCTTCAAAGCGTAAAGATTCCGTTTATCGGCAATTCGTACAATCCCGACAGCAGCACGACTCTTGCCAATTTGTTCGGCACGCACGATCTTATCGATCCCGACACGGAAGAGAGTTATTTCTATCAGGTTCCCGCGATTTCCGGCAACAGAGTGCGCTATATTCCTTCCACTCTCACGAGCGTTGAAGTGACCAATGCGACTTCTCTTCCGGCATACGCCTTTGCAGGACTTGAAAGTCTCACCTCATTGAGCGTGACCTACTCCACCGCAGACCGTATCCGCGTTTACGACGCAGACACGAACTATTCCAACTACGACATCCCCGAAATCACGGCTGTAAGCGCATACGCTTTTGCAGGGCTCGGTCATATTTCGGACTTCCCGATTCCCGAAAAAGCAACGGCAATCGGCGAGTGCGCGTTTACTGCAACCGGACTCACCGACGCAGCATTGGTCGGAATTCTTATGAAGACTCAAACCATCGACGACGGCGCATTCGCGGATCTTCCCAACGTTACGAGCGTAGCGATTCCTCAAAACGTTTTGAGCGTCGGAATGAACGCGTTTGCACGCAACGCAAATCTTAAGAGTTTCCTCTCCACCGCAAAGACGGCGTTGTCGAGATCAATCCTCAAAGATTGCAGAAGCCTCGAAACCGTCACCGTTCCTTATATCGGCACGTCCTACGTTGACGTCGACGCAAACGACCAGAATTTCGTCGCTCCCTACGGCAATGCGTTTGCCAATATCTTCTCGACAGACTATCCTTCGGATATGTACAACCCGAGCGACGAGTACAATCTCGATCCGTACTATTACAGCGCAAACGGATATTACGTTCCCGAAACGCTTAACACCATCACCGTCACGTCCGCAATTTCGATTCCTCAGAACGCATTCCGCGGAATTCTCGCAAGCAACATCTCCGTTGCGTTCAACGGCGATATGTTGAGCGATAGCGACTTTGAAGGCGTAATGATCGGAAGTTACGCATTCTACGGTTGTGAAAACCTCACGTCATTCGCAATTGACGCCAATTACTCCGCAATCGGCTCTTACGCCTTTGCAAACAGCGGACTTACGAGCGTCACGATTCCCTCGACGATATATTCGCTCGCGTCAAACGCATTCAACGGATGCACCGACCTTACGTCGTTGACTTGGAACACAACGCAAATTTCCGTTCCCGATTTCTCTTGGAGCAATATCTCGACGCTCACCCTCGGCGAAAACGTCGTCAACATCCCGAGCAACGCGTTCCGCAACGTAACGACTTTGACCAACGTTTACGTCAACGCCCCCGCACTTGAAAGCATCGGCAACGGAGCATTCGCAAACACTGCTTGGCTCGACAACAAAATCGGCGCAGTGTACCTCGGCAAGATTCTCTACACGTTTAACGGAGTATCGTCTTACGATTCGTTTATCGTTGAAGACGGCACCGTCGCAATCGAAAGCTACGCATTGCAAAATCGTTCAAATATCGACGACGTATATATTCCTGCAAGCGTAACGAGAATCGGTTCATACGCTTTCGACGGATGCAGCAATCTCGATATCGTTTTGTATGAAGGAACGCAAGAACAGTACGCCAACATCTCGATGGGTTCCAACTCGGGCTTGTCCGACGCAAAAGTAATTTTCAATTATGTAAACAACGGTTCAAACCTCTATCAATTCTATTCGAACGGAGAAATATTGGCAAATTATACCACAATGGCAAGATATATCGAGAATCTCCCCACTCCGTCCGAAATACCCGATTACGTATTCTACGGCTGGTATGAGAACGAAGATTTCAGCGGTGAACCCGTTTCCACTCCCTACTGGTCAAGAAACGGCGCAAAGCTCTATGCGAGATGGCTCACTCAAAACGAATACAATGAGTTGATGGACGGCTCTTCGTTTGAAAAAGCAATAATTGTACGTTCCAATCAAACCTATGACGTCAACATTACGACAATAGGTCAAAGAGTTTATTTCAGATTCGTTCCGCCGACGAGCGGCTCGTATTCGATCACTGCCTCCAACAACAGCGGAGACAACTATGGCTATCTGTACAATTCTTCTAGAAAGGAACTTACACACGACGATGACAGTGCTGGTGGTCGCAACTTCAAAATCACTTACACTATGACTGCAGGTGAAACGTACTACATAGGAGCGGCAATGCTGAACGACAACTCCACAGGCAGTTTCAAAATCACAATCACAATGAACTGACGTGATTACGTTTCAAAAAATGCGCTTTGCTTTTGCAAGGCGCATTTTTTTATCCGCTCTTCACCGCGCGGCGGTATTGCTTCTCGATTTCCGTCATACTGTCAAATTTCCGAAATCGAGTTGATTTTTGCATAGAATGTGGTATAATCAATGCACCAAGGCGGTTTGATTGTCCGCTTTCGGGGGTGTTCTGGATTCGACATTCGGTCTGATGCGGTATAAGCACGTCGTAGGCTCGGCTACGTAAAAACGGAACGTTAAAATTAAACGCAAAAAACAATCAAAAGAGCTCCAATATGGAGTTCGCTCTTGCTGCATAATTTAAGTCGGCACGTCGCCCCGAGGTTTTCTGTTCCCTCGGCAAGCGGCGTCAGAAAAACAGACAACGCAATCTGATTTCTCGGTAGGATTGTTGTCAACACGAGATCATCGAAGCGAGGTTTGTCGGTGAACCGAACCTAGAAACATTTCAATCACCCACTAAACGTGTAGAAAGTGCCGAGTACGGTCGGGTGGACCGGGGTTCAAATCCCCGCACTTCCACCAGAAAAAAGACAAGTTGAACCCTCGTTCAACTTGTTTTTTTGCTTTTATACGGGGATTTTGCACGATTTCATCGTGCCGTTGCTCCGCAACGTGAACCCCTTTCGGCTGCACGCGATTGACCTGCGGTAGCAATCGCTGTTTGGCAAAGCCCGCACTTCCACCAGAAATGCAAAAACCGCGTATCTAACGCGGTTTTTCATTTCCATTATACACGTAATCTTTATATATTCCCCTCTTAACTTGACAAATCTCGTCTTTGAGCCAATAATATATAATAAAATTTATTATAGTTTATATTGAGGAATCCTGATTTGGCGGCAACGAACCGCCGAAGCCGATTTCTTTCAAATCTAAAAAAGGAGAACGGATTATGTTTGAGAAACTTGACAAAATCAAGCCTGCGCTCAAAAAACTCATAGCCGAACTTGACAAGACGTACGCCTATGCGTCCGTGCTTGCGGTTGACGACGAGAATCGCGGTTGGAGAATAAGTCGCACGGGCAAGAGGATAAACAACAGAGGTTTGGGCGGTGGCTCGGGCTATGTCGTGCGAGTATTCGACGGCGTCGGTTGCGCGGAGTATTCGTTCAACGAGTTTTCCGAGGACAGAATACCTCAAATCGTAAAAACGATGGGTGAGCGCATAGCGCAAGAAGCAAAGAATATTCCGAGCGGCATAACGCCCCTTCCCACTCCGATTCCCGCCGATGAACCCATGACTCTCAAAAAGGTCGGCGGATACGCAATCAACCCCAAAGAAATGGGTGACGAAGCGATCCTTGCAAGGCTCGAGCAGATACGCAACAAAGCGTTGACGGTAGATGGCGTGCTTGATGCAATCGCGACTATATCGTACAGAGCATACAGAAAGTTGTTCGTTTCCAAAAACCGCGACCTTGACCAAACGGTGATGTACACCAACGGCGCGATTATGGCAATGTCCCAACGCGGCGAAGAGGTTTTGGACGCATACAAAGGCTTCTCCACTCTCGGCGGAGCGGAACTTTTGGACGAAATGGACGAGTACGCCCTGAGCGTAGCGGCGGAAGCGGTAGAACTTTTAAAGAGCGAACCGATGATCCCCGGCGAGTACGACTGCATCTGCGACCCCGACACCACGGGAATGATAGTGCACGAGGCGTTCGGACACGGCGTAGAAATGGATATGTTCGTAAAAGACAGAGCGCTTGCGGCAAACTTTATCGACGATCGAGTGGCAAGCGACCTTGTGACGATGCACGACGGCAACGCTGTTGACGACACGGCAACGTGCTGGTTTGACGACGAAGGCACGCTCACGGGAGACACCGTTGTCATCTCAAACGGCATCTTGAAGCGAGGAATGTGCGACGCACTCTCTGCAAGCCGTCTCGGCGTACAACCCACGGGCAACGGCAGACGCGAGAGTTACGAGCGCAAGGTTTACACTCGTATGACCAACACCTATTTCGAGGGCGCAAAAGAAGGCGTAACCCCCGAAGATATGATATCTTCCGTCAAATACGGATTCTTGCTCGAATCTCCCTCGAGCGGTATGGAAGACCCGAAGAACTGGGGCATACAGTGCATGGTCACAAGGGCAAGAGAAATCAAAGACGGCAAACTCACGGGCAAGATCTACTCCCCCATCGTGCTTACCGGCTACGTACCCGACCTTCTCAAATCGGTGAGCATGATGAGTTCGTCGCTCGTCACGTGCGGTAGCGGTTTCTGCGGCAAGGGCTACAAGGAATGGGTCAAAGTATCCGACGGCGGTCCTTATATGAAGGCACGCATCAGACTTGGTTGAGAGGTGATATTATGTTAGAAAAAATCAAAAGTGCATTAGCGGAACTCAACGTTCGGCGTTGGAGAATAAACGAAGTCAAAGAGGAATCTGCGGAATTGTTTTTTGTCAAGCACACTCTTGACACGAGACGTATAAAGGACACGCACAAATGCGTGGTAACGGTCTACAGAGAGGGCGAAAAGGGCGGCAAAAAACTCGTGGGCGACACGGGCGCGAATATCAACCCGTCAATGTCGTACGACGAGGTGAAAAAGGCAATTCAAGACGCCTATTATGCGGCTCAATTTGCAATGAACCCTTATTACGCCGCACCCGAGAAAGTCGTTTCCGACACAGTGACCAAGCACAACGAACTTGCCACCGCTCCGCTTGCCGAAAGCGCAGGCAAAATGGCGGAAGCTATCTTCTCTGCGGACACAAACGAGCACGCGTATATCAACTCGACGGAAGTGTTCTGTCACAAACTTTACTGTCGCATACTCACCTCCGAGGGCACTGACGTATCCTTCACCGACGCAACCTGCAAGGGCGATTACGTCGTTCAATGCAAGACGCCCGACGACGTCGAACTCATCAACCAATTCGAGTACGACGACGTAAACGTCGACGCGTTAAGGCAAGGCGTAAAGGAATATCTCGATTTCGTCTACGACAGAGCGTGTGCAAAAAAGGCTCTCAAGAGCGGCAAATACGATGTGATTCTGAGCGGCAAAAACCTTGCCGAAGTTCTCTCCTATTACACCGAAAAATCTGCGGCGGATATGATTTATCCCGGCTATTCCTCCTGGAAGAAAGGCGACGGCGTGCAAGGCGAAATCAAGGGCGACGCGCTCGATTTGACGGTAGTTGCAACTCGTCCGTTCAGCGGCGACGGCATCAGGATGAGCGACCTCACCGTCATCGAGGACGGCAAACTTCAAGCGATTCACGGAAGCACTCCCTTCTGCCGCTATCTCGGCATCGAACCGACGGGCACGTTCGACAAAACAAAGTGCGACAATCAAGGCAGCGTATCCTTTGACGATATGAAGAAGACGCCTTGTCTTTGGGCGGTTGCCTTCTCGGACTTCCAAATGGACACGTTCTCGGGACACTTCGGCGGCGAAATTCGTCTTGCCTACCTCATCGAAGACGGCAAAGTCACTCCCGTCACGGGCGGCTCGATAAACGGCAATCTCATCGAAGCGCAACGCAATATGACCTTCTCCAATGAGAGATTCGTATCTGCAAACTACGAAGGACCGTACGCAGTCAAGTTCACCGACGTATCGGTTGCGGGCACGGCAGACTGAGCAAAGTCTTACAGTTTCAAGCCATAAAGCATACGATAAAAAAAGCCTCGCAATTTGCGAGGTTTTTTCGTTGGTGAGTTTTCAGATAATCCTTAACCTCTCACGCAAGGTCGTTTTGACGCATTGCGACTTCCAAAAATCCGAAGCGATACATAGTGTGTTTCGCTTGCTTTTCGAGCCTTGAAAAGTCGTAATCGATTTGTTCCATCAAGCGCGTAGCCGTTTCGTCCTTGTATAGATTCGGGTACAATTGCGTACACACTTTTCTTCCGTAAAGCGGAATCACGAGCGTTCCCTGAACGGTGTCTTTTTCAATACGATATTTCATATTATGCCTCTAAGTTATTCGTTTATATTATTTCGGTTTTGCGCGAATCAAGAGTTAATAACCTCTCTTTTTTCGTTGCACGTATATTTTATATGTACGCGCGCGTAAAATCAACAAAATATGAAATATTTTTCATATTTCTTTTATTCACGTATCGGCCGCAAAATTTGTCGAAAAAATGTATCAAATCGATTGACATACCACTTGCAAATATATATAATCGATTTTGATAAACAAGTTTAGTTTTGCTAAACTTTTTGTTAAAAAATGCAAAACTTGCTAAACTCGCGGTCGATTTTGCCTAAACTAAGCCGAAAGTTTAGTCAGCCTAAACGGAACGCACGCTTCGTGTATCTTTTTTGCATTTAAGGAGAGTTATGGAACTTGGCACGAAAATCAAGAGGTTGCGCCTTCAAAACAACCTCACTCAAGAGGAACTTGCCGACAGATGTGAATTGACCAAAGGTTACATTTCACAACTTGAAAACGAACTCACTTCCCCGTCCATCACCACGCTCGAGGACATTCTCAACGCACTGGGAACGACTTTTGCGGAGTTTTTCAAAGACGAGAAAGAAGAAAAAGTCGTGTTCACCGAAGCGGAGTTTATCGAAAAAATATCCGATTCTCACAAAATCGAATGGCTCGTTCCCAATGCGCAGAAAAACGAAATGGAACCCATTCGCGTGACGATAGAGCCTCACACTACTCTTGAAGAGGACGTACCTCACGAAGGCGAGGAATTCGGCTACGTAATATCGGGACGGATATGGCTTCACATCGGGCAAGCGGCGTATTGTGTGAAGAAAGGCGAAGTATTTTATTTCACCTCATCCAAGCCACACCGACTTGAGAATCGCACCAACGAAAAAGCGGTCGTACTCTGGGTCGCCTCCCCGCCAACTTTTTAATTGCTCAAACGGCATTGCGGCAGCAACAATCGCCCCCTTCTTGTATAGGCGGATAATTCAAAATCTTCCGCAACCCAAACGGAGTTTGGATATCATCGTGCTCGCACGATATCATCACAACGTGATATCATCGCCTTTGGCGATATCATTCAAAAAACAACTGTGCCGCAGGCACAATTCACCATCGAGGGAATACCTATGACAAACAAAACACCTGTTGACAACATCATTGAACTGCGCAACGTCTACAAAGAGTACGACGGCAAACAAGTGGTCAAAAACGCCAGCCTCACCATCAAGCGAGGCGAATTCGTCACCCTGCTCGGACCGAGCGGTTGCGGCAAAACCACCACACTTCGCATGATCGCCGGCTTTGAGATGCCCACGAGCGGAAAAATCATATTCAACGGCAAGGATATCACGGACACTCCTCCGCACCTTCGTCCCGTCAATACCGTATTCCAAAAATACGCTTTATTCCCTCATTTGAGCGTTTTCGGCAACATAGCGTTCGGGCTCAAACTCAAAGTCATTCCCAACGGCACGAAGACCAACAAAAAAGGCGAAACCGTTCAACTTTTCAGAAAGTATACCAAAGCGGAAATCAAGCAAAAGGTCAACGACGCGCTCAAAATGGTTGACCTTGAAGACTACGGACACAGAAACGTATCCTCCCTCAGCGGCGGACAACAACAGCGTGTGGCAATCGCACGCGCTTTGGTCAACGAACCCGAAGTGTTGCTTTTGGACGAGCCTCTGGGCGCGCTCGATCTTAAGATGCGCAAGGATATGCAACTCGAACTTATGGATATGCACAAACGCCTCGGCATCACTTTCATTTACGTCACGCACGATCAGGAAGAAGCGCTCACCATGTCCGACAAAATCGTAGTTATGCGTCTTGGCGAGATTCAGCAAATCGCTTCACCCGAAAAGGTGTACGACGAGCCTGCCAACGCGTTCGTTGCGGACTTCATCGGCGAGAGCACCATTCTTTCGGGCGTAATGCTCGAGGACTGCAAGGTCGAATTCTGCGACACGGTATTCGAGTGCGTAGACAAAGGTTTCAAGCACAACGAACCCATCGACGTCATCATTCGCCCCGAGGACGTAAAGATCAAAAAGGTAGACGACAAGCGCACCATACTCACTGCAGAGGTCATCTCGTCCGTCTTTAAGGGCGACCATTATCAGATCACCCTTCTTGCCAACGGCAACGAAATCGTGGCGCACGACACCGACACTTACGACGTAGGCGAAACGGTCGGCATCTACATCAAGCCGTTTGACCTTCACATTATGCACAAAACGCGCATCATCAACGAAATCGACACCTATATCACGGGCGAGAACCTCGTTGAAATCTGCGGCGTAGACTTTGAGTGCAAGACCGACCTTGACGTCGACACTCCCGTCAAAGTATCGGTTGACTTCGACGACGTAGAGATTCTCGACGACGAGGAAGACGGACAAATCGGCGCAACCGTGCTTTCGTCCATCTACAAGGGCAGTTATTATCAAGCGATACTCTCCACCGACGACCATTATATCTTCTTTGCCGACACCGACGACGACTGGCTCAAAGGCGACCGCGTAGGCATAAAGATTGCGCCCGAAAAGATAATCATCGAAAAGCGCGACGAAGAAGCGCAAGTCGAGCAAAACGTCGTCAAGGACGAAACCCTCACCAAAGAGGAGCAGGAAGCCATCGAAGAAGCGCGCTTGACCGAACCCGAAAAGTTCGATGCCGTCGAAGAGATTCTCAACGAGGCAGAGCAAGCGGAGCAACAAGACCAAAACGACAATTCTCAAAAGGAGGATAAGGAGTGAAAAACACCTCTCGCAAAAAATTCAGACTGACGAAAAAGGTGTTTTCCGTCCCGTACATCCTTTTTCTGTTGTTGTTCGTAGTGACGCCTCTTGTGCTTATACTCGTAAATGCGTTTCTCGATAACGACGGCAGTCTGACTCTTGAAAACTTCAAAACGTTCTTCACCTCGAAGTCGAGCCTCGTGGTGCTGGGCAACTCTCTTTTGGTTGGCGTAATCACGACGGTATTGTGCCTCGTGCTCGGCTATCCCGTGGCGTACTTCCTCTCCAAAATGTCGAGCGGACGCATTTTGGTGCTTCTTTACGTCATACCTATGGGCGTCAACTTTCTCATTCGCACGCTTGCTACAAAGGCGATATTCATCGCGCTCGGCATAGAACTCGGTATGGGCACGGTCATTTTCGGTATGGTATACAACTATCTTCCGTTCATGATACTTCCTTTGCACACCACGATATCGAGCATTGACAAGAGTTATATCGAAGCGGCGCAAGACCTCGGCGCAGACAAAGCGACCGTGTTTTTGAAGACCACGCTTCCCCTGTCGATGAGCGGCATATTCAGCGGAATCACGATGGTATTCATTCCCACGATTTCGACCTACGCCATCTCGCAACTTCTTTCCAACGGCAAGATCTTCCTTTTCGGCGACTCAATTCAATTGAGTTTCGAGCAAGGCATGTACGGCGTGGGATCGATAATGAGTTTGGTTATGCTCGTATTCGTGCTTATATCCAACTTCGTAATGAACAAATTCAATCGCAACAGCAACGCTGTGAGGAGGTCGTTATGGTAAAGCAAAAAATAATCGGCTTTTTTGAAAAGTTTTATCTTTTGATTATCCTTGCGATACTGTACGCGCCGATAATCCTTCTGATAGTATACTCCTTCTCCAACAGTTCCAACTTCAACTTTGACAACGGCTTCAGTTTCGAAGCGTACGTTTCGATATTCAAGTCGGACAAATCCCCCGAACTTTGGAGCGCGATTGCCAACACGTTCATCATCGCGAGCATATCCTCGGTGATAGCCACGATAATGGGCACGTTTGCGTCGATAGGCATATTCAACCTCGGCAAGAGAGCAAGACGCGTCGTTGAAAACGTCAACCAATTTCCGATCATCAACAGCGAGATCGTCATGGCGGTATCGATGATGGTATTCTTCATCACGTTTGCCTTCCCCGAGGGTTATCTGCGCCTTATCATAGCGCACATAGCGTTCTGCACGCCCTACGTCGTATTGAGCGTCCTTCCCAAACTCGAATCAATGGACCCCAACGTTTACGAAGCGGCGCTCGACCTCGGCGCAAACCCGTTCAAAGCGCTCGTAAAGGTTATGATTCCCATCATCACGCCGGGCATCGTAAGCGGATTCGTCATGGCGTTCATCATGTCGATGGACGATTTCATCATCACGCAAATCAACAAAGGCGCGGCAACGGGCATCAACACTCTGTCCACCTA
>JBNMJA010000005.1:0-30803 GCA_050873585.1 Bacillota bacterium
GATATACCCGTCGTCAAAGACGTCGTTTTCGATCTTGCTCAGAACCTAAATAAAGACAATTTGAAAGGGATGAGAGAAGAAATAGAAAAGCGTATGAAAATCAAAAAACAACACTTTATGCGTGCATATCAGCACTTAAAGTCCGCTTTGTGTCACTTATATAATCAATATGAAATCGAAAAGCAAGGTGTGGAAGAGGATAAAATCCGAGCGTACGCTTCGTCGATTGCAAGAGATTTGAAACCGAGTTCGTATACGAACAGAGAGTTGTTTTCAAGTGCAATATGCCCAAGCGGAGAGAGTGAATATTTCGACCACTTGCGAGGCAAGAGGGTGTTTTTCGTTAGCGGCTGTGCTTATGCCAGGAAAGTGTTTTTTGAAGAGATAAGCAAACTTCGCAAAGGATTGACTCTTTTGCTTTCGCCCCTCGATCCAAAAACCTTGGAGGGTATTATTTGCGACGATGTGGCGTACGTCCAGAGCGTAGGGCACTTTGCAAAGGATTCTATCGTCGATCTGGGAGTGTTCGGAGAAAAGTTTGACAAGGACGACGAAATCGAGGAGTCCAACAACAAAGTTCTACAGACTGCTTTTGCCGTGGAAAGGCTCAATAAGGCAAGGGAAGCGCATATGAGCGTCGAAGAAATTTTCGTGCCTGCAATGAACTTTGACGGCAACGAAAAAATGCTTAAGGAAATCGAATCGTTTGTCTTTGAGTGAAATGACGGCAACGGGATTTTATCCGTTGGTGCGGTTTTTGCAGACGATCGTCGAATTTTGTCGGAGTGCAAAGTTTTGACTTTGCATCCGATTTAAATTTAGTTTATTATTTGTAGCAAGCGTAAGCGCACTTGACTTTTGAAATCGTTTTTGATATAAGTTAAGTATGGACGAAAAGAGCGTAAAAACCAAAAAGAACAATTCAAACGACGTGCCGTTTTCAAAGGCATACTGCCGTTTCTTTTTGGGGTTGTGCAGATTTGTCAGACCGTTTTTGCACGGCGTTTGCAAAAAGAGCGAGGCTTTCAAACGTCAGAAGAAAAACGGCGCGATGCTTATTGTGTGCAACCATTTGTCCGCATACGATTTTATACATTTTTCGTCGGCAATGAACGGCGCACCGTTGAACTTTGTGGTTGCGGAAAATATGATGTATTCCATGCCGATTTTCGCAAAGTTGCTCGGCTCTTATCACGCAATCACAAAGAAACAGTATTTTGCGGATATTGCGTGCGTGAAGAGTATAAAAAAATATCTTGACAGCGGCATAAGCGTGCTCGTTTGCCCCGAAGGAAAAGTTTCGGCAAACGGAGTTACCGGACCGATTGCTCCGTCCATAGCGCGACTCGTTCAGTGGCTGGGCTATCCCGTCGGAGTCATCAAAATGCAGGGGGCAAGCCTTGCTCGTCCGAAGTGGGCGTATAATCTGCGCTTCGTTAGAAGGGGCAAGGTCATCACCAATTGCGATATGCTCTTCAGCGCGGAAGAAACCAAAAAGTTGCCAAAAGACGAATTGTATCAAAAAATCTGCAACGCACTCTATCAGAACGAGCATAAGTGGCAAATCGACAACGGAATTGTTTTCAAAGGTTGGCGCTATGCAGAGGGGCTTGACAGATTGTTGTATCGTTGCCCCAAGTGCGGAAAAGAGTTCGATACGACCACTTCGGGAAGCCTTTGGAAGTGCAACGAGTGCGGAAACGAAGTGGTTTACACCTACGGAGGAAGGTTGATCCCACAGGGCGAAAGCGTATGCCCCGAGCGCATAGATCTTTGGTACGACGAGCAGAGAAAACACGCTTTCGAAGAAGTGAAAAACGACGATTTTCGTATATCTAACACAGTAAATTTGTTTGTCGAAAACGAGGCGAACAACGGTTACAGATTCGTTGCAAACGGCACGTTGACGCTTGACAAAGAGAAACTTTGCTTCGATACGGACTGGGTGGAAAGACCCGTCGGAGTGAAGTCCAAATACGGCGTGAACAATATGTCGCTGTCTTTTGACGGCGAAACCGGAATCGAGCCCGTCGAGGATGAGTTCAAGCACGTCGAATTTGCCGTGTCGAGGTGCGATACGGTTGCAAATCTTCCGGGAACGGCAGTGGATATGTACGACGACAAGCACGTGTACAGGTTTATGTTTGACAAAGTCATGGCTGCGACCAAATATGCGCTTTGCATAGAAGAGGCCTACAAAATCAAAAACGGCATACAATGAAATTTGAAAAAAGCGAAATATTTTTTTCAGTAAAAAACCGTCTGGACAGGCGGTTTTTTGATATGGAAAAGGCAGGAAAAGTATTTGCTGTTGACAATTTTGTCGCAATAATGTAGTATTATATTTGTATTCCTATATTTATGCGCGCTCGTCGCGCACACGTGTAAGGTGAAAGTTATGAGAAAGAAAGTCAGTTTATTTTTTATCGTCGTACTTCTCGTGGTGCTCTCGTTGAGCATGATTGCTTGTGACAAGGGCTCGCAAAACGGCGGCGATTTGCCCGAGGAAATCAATCCGTCGGACGTTGTGAAGGACAATGACGACGACGAGAACTCCACGGTCGCTTCATCGTTGAAATTTTCATTCCCGAACGGCGCTCCCTCCGTTTTCAAGAGTTTGTTCACGGACGAGTTTGACATTACTGCCGTCGAATATTGCGTTATCTACACGAACGTCGATACAAAAACCACAACGGAAGGCAAGAGGGGCAATCTGTCCGTCGGTATGATTGAAAAAATCACCGATTCGTCGGTCAAAAACGAAGACGGAACGCTCAAAAACTTTGTGAACGATTTTTGCACCAAAGACGGAAACGACGTGGTCACTTCCGTCAAATGGCAAAAAGGACATTATACCGTTTGGGTTAAGGCCGAAGGCATCGAAGGCTCGTTTGCGCTTCACCTTCAGGACAAACTCAATCCTACTCCGACCGTTCGATTCTTTATCGACGCAAAGGATAATTCGGGCAGAATCGCAAATATTCAATTCAAAACCGTGTCAGTGAACGACGGCGTTGCAACGGTGCAACTCGAAGAGGGTGTGACTTTTGCAAATTGGGATGAATTCGCAGATACTTTCAGAATGTCAATCGAAAAGGATTCCGCAGGTGAGGCAAAGGCACTTGCAAGCGTAATCGTAAACGGCAAGACTTACAGCCCGACGTCTCAAAACTTCCCCCTCGTCATCGACAGCAGTCTTCAAGGCAAGACGATGACGACCGCATGGACAAACGACACCGTCACGGTGAATTTCAATCTCGCAGTTCCGAGCGGAGCGATAGTCGAGAGCGGAAAAACCAATCCGAGCGACAACGCTGAACTTCAAAGAACCCTTACACAATCGGTGCGTCGCAATATCGGCAAGGCGAAAGCACCGCAAACCGACGCTTTCAACGTTTTCACGGGTTACTACTTTGCAGGCTGGTATCTCGACTCGGATACGAGCGACGGCGAGGTCAATACCGATAAAGACACGCTTTGGAACTTCTCCAAGCAAGTGGGCGCAAAGGACATAACTCTTATCGCTCGCTGGACGAAGCGCACTTATTCTTTCACGCTTTACACTATGGGCGGTGAATTCGTAAGCGACGTCGCAAATACAAAGGTCGGCGAAACCGAGATTAAAGACGACGCAATCGCAAAAGCAAACGGACTTACCGTCGTCAAAGCGACTTCTTCTTTTGGCATCGAAAGCAAAAAAATCACAAGAATCGAATTCAGCGGTCTCGAATACGGAGTGAATTACTCCGATTACGTTGCAAACGTTACCGTAGCCGTTGACAAAAACGGCAACCCGTCAAAGAGCGTATATCTCAAGATAACGGATATCAAGAATGCACTTTTCAAGGGTAACGGCGAGTACGTCAAGGTTGACGAAAACGGCGTTTACGGCGAGTATCAATGCGAAAATCCCGTCGATATGACAAAGGTCAACGGACAGAATACCGTCGGCTATATCAAGTGGGTGTTCAACGCCGACTCCGACGCAAACGTCAACTTGCGACGACTCAGCAACTATTATATCGACGTCGTGTTTAAGAACGGCATCTCCAAAAACGCCGACGGATCGCTTTGCATAGAAAAAATAGCAGACGAATCGTTGAGCGAACTCGTTATCCCCAAAGAACTCATGTTCGACGGCGAAAGACGCGCTATTACGGAAATTTCGTCCAAAGCGTGCATGAACCTTAAGGCTCTCACGAAACTGGACCTCAGCGGCGCGACGGAACTTAAGAAAATCGGCGAGTACGCTTTTGCGCACGCTCCGCACCTCAAAGAAATCGTGCTTCCCGAGACGATAAATATCGAGAGCATCGGTCAGAAGTTGTTCTACGGCTCCGAATACGAAAATAATTATTATCAAAACAACGGCGGCAAGCAATTTATCGTCATCGGACATATTTTGTACAAATACGTCGGTCAGAAGGGCGCAAACGACGCGGTGAGCGCAGGCCTTGCGGACAGATTGAATCTCGGCGTATCGGCATATTATACGGAAGAGAATACCTTCGGACTTACCGCCGAAAAAATCACGGCGCTCAACGAGGAACTCGCAAACGTCACCTCGATTGCCGACGGTGCTTTCGAAAACGCATTGAATCTCGAATCGATTACGTTAGGCGACAAAACGGCACGTATTGAAAACGGCGCTTTTGCAAACCTTGGCAAACTTGCAAAAATCGAGGTCGGTGAACAATCGAACCTTACCTATATCGGAGAGAAAGCGTTTGACGGTACGCTTATGCTGAGCGCAAACAGCGGCAACTATAACGCGGCAGCAAAGGCAATCGTCATAGGAAAAGTGTACTATCGCTTTATCGATAAAGCCGCAACTCGCACGCTTATCCCCGCCAACGTCAGACATATTGCTCCGTACGCTTTTGACGGTTGCGATAAACTTGAGGAATTCAATTTCTCTCAAAACAAAAACATTATGACCGTCGGCAAGCGCGCGTTTACGAGTACGAAGTGGATTCGCAGTCAAAACGGCGGATTCGTCGTCATCGAAGGCAACGACGGAGAAACAAGCACGAAGATGCTCGTTGACTTCTACTCGGCAAGCGGCGCAAGCAGTGAACATATCGCCATTCCGTCCGACGTCACCTCTATCGGTGAGGAAACGTTCTATCTGTACGCAAACAACGTCAGAACGATCAAGTTCGGAACGAATATCAAGAATATCGAAAACTATGCGTTCAAAGGCGCGACCTCTCTTGAAAGTCTTATCTTCACCGATGTTAAGTTTGACGAATCTCAGAATAAACTCGTCAACGCACCGAGCATCGCTCAAAACGCATTTGCAGACGAAAACGGCAATCTTGTTCACAACGCAAAGTTCTATTTCACGGAAAAAGTTCTCGGAAAGTTTGAAGATATAATTTCCAAGAAGATTTCAACCACCGATCAAACGACGCTTGCGTGGGTTGACCTTTACAGACTCAACAAGGATAACTTCGAGGCCGAGGACGTGGCGGCGGTCTATATCAATACCGACGTAGTCAAGACGAATCTTCTCAGAACGGATTCGAGCAACAACGCGTTCGAAACCATTTACGGAACTCGTATCGTAGACGGCCTTATCGTTCGCAACAATACGGGCGTTGACAGCAAAGAGAATCTCGACAAGAACGAAAACGAATTCGATGTGGTTCTCGTCGGAAAAACAGGCGTTTATGCGTCTTTGTACGAAGAAGGCGTGACCAAGTACGTCGTGACCTTCAAATACCACGGCGAAACCAAGGGCTGCCATATCAACGCAGGCGACGAGCATCTGTACGTTGCAACCGTTCATAACGCAATTAGAGGCTACAACGTTGACGGCAATACCCAGACGATAAGCACGAAAGCAGAGGGCAACTTCTATCTCACCGGATTCGTCGGTCAAGGCGAAGAAAACGGCGCTCCGTTTTTCTATACCTCATATAAGGGCGGTGAAACGAGATTCGTTTACGTCGATATCGACGGCACGAAACACACATTGCCGATAACGAGAATCGAAAACTTCGACACCGCTACCACAGGCACACGCACTGCAACAGTAACGATCGACTTCTACGGACTCGGCGCTTATAAATTCTCGTTTGAATACGTCGTCAAAGCCTCGCAAATCACGGATATCGTGCAGGACGGTGCAATCTCTGTCCCGCTCAACGGCAACGTTGCAAACGTGCTCAACGACTTCAAAGTGCGCTTCATCGGACAAGACGGAAGCGTTACGGTCAAATCGATCAATTCGGGCGTGGGCTTCTCTTACGGCTCAATTGACACCTCGGTGCTCGGATTCCATCAAATCACCGTTAGATACAGTTCGGATGACGTAGAGGGTTACGTCAAGGAATTCCCGCTTGCATATTCGGTCGTTCTCGAAGCGGACGCAAGTCTGTTCGAATACGCCATCGTCAACCAAACGGAAACCTCTGTCGGCGGCGTGGATTACGCGGGCGAAGCGGCTATCACTCGCTGCTCCGCAACCGGTGCGGAAACGATAGTTCTTCCCACAACCTGCACTATTGACGGCAATTCGTACGTCGTGACGGATATTGCAAACAATACGTTTGAGGGATTCGCCAAACTCAAAGCAATTTATCTGGGAGCAAATATCAAGAATATCGGTTCGAGAGCGTTTGCGAAATGCACCGCGCTTGAAAACGTTTACACGGTTCAAAAAGTTAACGAAGAATACGCCGCGCTCGGAGAAAGCAACTTCACGGCTGACAAGGTCGAAGGCAACGTGTACAACGCAACGATAGTCAATCTCGACGGCATTTCGGCAGTGGGCGGAGTCATCGCAATCGGTTCTCGATACGAAATCGTGACGACGGACGGCAAAACTCTGATTTACAACGTGGTCGGCGTCGGGAAAGACTTGGTGGTCGAGGCGGGGACTGAAGTGTTCTTGCCGGATACGCTCCTCAATATGCCGACCATCGAGAACGCAACGATCAATTCGTACTCGTCAAAGAGCGGAGTTATGTTCAGAGTCGTACCACACGCAAACGATAAACTTGAGTATATCGGCACGGGCGCATTCGAGGACTGCTCCAATCTCACTCAAATAGATTTGACAAAGGCAAGCCGACTCAACTATATCGGCGCAAACGCTTTTGCCAACACCGCGCTTGACTCAATCGATTTGAGTGAGAATACGCAACTCAGAGAAATCAATATGTCAACGTTTGCTGGATGCAGATACCTCGTCGAGGTCAAACTGCCTTCAAGCATCGAAACCATTGCCGATCACGCGTTCTACAACTGCTCGGCACTTACTCGGATCACTGGCGTGACCGAAGTGAAAAACCTTGCGAACAACGCATACGAAGGTTGCGGCAAACTCACGATAAAACCTTCCAAAAAAGCAAACGCGTAATATCAACGCATAAAACGAAAGACGACTGCGATTGCAGTCGTCTTTTTTATCCTTGATTAATTATAATGATTATATTATTTGCGATTTTATTGCCCGATTCATTATAGGACGTTTATTATTCGTCGTTTTATCTTTTGATTTTTCGATTAGAGCGTTTTTTTGCCTTTGTTTTGCTACGTTAGATATGCTCTCGTATCTGCTTTTAATCTCAAAAAGATGCGAGGATATTTGCAAGTTTCTCGGCGTTTTGCTCTGCCATTTCGGTGAGGGGAAGGCGAAGTTTCGAGGTGCAATAGCCTTTTAGCGCCATCGCCTTTTTTATAGGTATAGGATTGACTTCGCAAAACAGCGACGATATCAAAGGCAACAAAGCAAGTTGCATTTTGCGAGCCTTCTCGAAATCTCCCTCAAGCGCAAGCCTCGTCATATCGCTCACAAACTTCGGGCAGACGTTGCTTGCAACGCTTATCACGCCGAGTCCTCCCATTGCCATCGTCGGTAAAGTCAAGGCGTCGTCGCCGCTTATCACTTTTTCTGGGCATAGAGCGATGCACTTTTCGATTTGCTCCATATTGCCGCTTGCTTCTTTGATGCCAACCGCGTTTTTGTTCTCTTCGCATATGCGCGCAAACGTTTCGGGAAGCATATTCACGCCCGTGCGAGAGGGAACGTTGTAACAGATAAAGGGAAGGCTAGTCGAGCGTGCAATTGTGCCGTAGTGTCGCACCAGTCCCTCCTGAGTGCATTTGTTGTAGTATGGCGTGACGATCAAAAGTCCGTCTGCGCCGCACTCTTGCGCGATGCGACAACTTTCAACGGCGTGTGCGGTGCTGTTTGAGCCTGCGCCTACCAGCACGGGCACCCGTCCTCGCGTTTGCTTTACGCAAAGGTTGATGATTTGCTTTTTTTCTTTTTCGGACAACGTCGCAGGCTCTGCGGTCGTGCCAAGCGCGACAAGTGCGTTTATGCCGCTTGCGATTTGGTGTTCGACGATATTGCAAAGAGCCTTTTCGTCCACTTTGTCATCTTCTGTGAAAGGGGTGATGAGTGCGGTGGCTGTGCCCTTAAAAATCATTTATGCCTCCAAAGAGTTTTTTATAAGCAATTCCACGATTTGCACGGCGTTGGTTGCCGCTCCTTTTCTTATGTTGTCGGCAACGACCCAAAGGTTTGCGCCGCTGTCCACGCTGTCGTCAAGACGTATTCTGCCGACGAAAACTTCGTCGTGATTTTCGGCAATGAGCGGCGTGGGGTAGACGTTGTTTTTCACGTCGTCCATAACGACGAGTCCGGGGAAGTATTCAAGTGCGTCAACGACGTCTTGTCTCGTGCATTTTTTGCAAAACTCGACGTTTATCGACTCACTATGACCGTAGAACACCGGAACTCGTACGGTAGTTGCTGTTATGCGCAAAGATTGATCGTGCAGAATTTTGCGTGTTTCCACGATCATTTTCCACTCCTCTTTGGTGTAGCCGTCCTCCATAAAAACGTCTATATGGGGGAGCATATTGTATGCGATCGGTTGGGGGAATTTTTTTGGAGCAACTCCGTTGATTCCGTCTTTGAGATCGTTGTAGCCCGCAACGCCTGCGCCCGATACCGCCTGATATGTGGAATACACGACGCGCTTGATTCCGAACTTGTCGTAGAGCGGTTTGAGCGCAACCACGGCTTGTATGGTGGAGCAGTTGGGGTTTGCGATGATACCTTTGTTCCACTTCACGTCCTCGGGATTGACTTCGGGCACGACAAGCGGCACGTCGTCGTACATACGCCATTGCGAGGAGTTGTCAACGACGATTGCGCCTATCTTTGCAAACAGCGGCGCAAACTCCTTTGAAACCGACGCACCTGCCGAAAACAGAGCAAAGTCAACCTTGCCGTTCAAGTTTTCGACGTTCTCTTTTGTGAGTTCTATGACTGTGTGTTGCTTGCCGCAAAAATTTATCTTTTTGCCCGCGCTTTTTGCCGACGCAAAGAGATAGTAGTTTTCAACGGGAAGTTTTCTTTCCTCGAGAACTTCGAGAAATTTGCCTCCGACCATGCCGGTTGCGCCAACAACGGCGATGTTAAATTTTTTCATATTGCCTCCATTGTCCTTATGTAGAAAAATTTAGCACCGACGCTCCCGATTGTCAATCAAAAGCGATCCGCAAGGTCGCTTTATAACATATATATGCGCCCGATGCGCGCGTCGTACCTTTGAAGGAAAATATATTTTTGCTTTTTATTTGATATTTGCGTTTATATAATGTATAATCTATTTATCTATGGTTTTATAGGAGAGTATATGGCAAACAACAATCCAAACTCGGCATACTCCATACCTCAAAAGCCCAAAAGACTTTTGCTCGGCAAGTTATTTACGGACGCTCCCGTGCGCAAAGAGCCGGAAGAGCCTCAAAAAGTCCTCGTGGCAGGGCTTGCGGAAGCGCGTCCCGTAAAAGAATATCCCGATTCGTTTATGGCAAGAGCGGCGGCGGTTATGCGCGGAGAATTTTCCACGCTCTTCAAGGCGACGTTGTTCTTTTTGATTTTCACCGTTCCGTTCATCGTCATTTTTGCATGGTTTTCGGGTTATTTTGAAAACCTCACGATTGGCGGAACATACAACTTCATGGGCGATATCGGCATCGGATTCCCCGGCGGCGGCGACAGCATCGCGGTGAGCGTGGGCAGTCTTTATCGCGACGTCAAAATGCCCTTGATGGCAATGTACGGCGCATGCTTCCTGTTCGGTTCGCTCGGTCTTTCGGGATTGTTTTATTGCGCAAAACGCAGTTTATATCAGGACTACTACAAAAACTGGGCAAAAACCTATTGGATGGGTTTCGCAAAGTATTGGTGGAAGTATTTGCTCGCAGGGCTTATGATGGTGGTCGTTGCGCTCGGTATGGTGGAATCTCTCATGTTCCTTCTCGAGCAACAAGCGCTTGGCACGGCAGGCGCAGGCGCATATTGCGCGGTCGTGTTCAGTTTTGTCATCGGCGCTCCGCTTTTGCTCATTCCCGTGGTGATGATGGGACTCTTCACGTCCTACGAACTCACCTTCGTACAATGCTTCAAAAACGCAATCGTTATAATCGCAAACAATCTTTTGAGCGTTCCTGCGGCGGCACTTCTTTCTGCGCTTCCTCTCGGACTTTGCGCAGTGAATAACCTTTTGGGAATAATTATTTACGTTGCTATGGCTTTGGTTGGCACGACGTTTATGTCGCTTTGCTGGATCGCCGTCGCGTCAAGAGGTATGGTCAAGTGCCACACTCGCAAAGAGGACGAAAACAAGGCTCAGGTCGCAGAACAGAGAAAAGCCGCAAAGCAGAATCCGTATGCAAACGGAACCGTCGTTGTATCTCAAAAGAAAAAGGCAAAACAAAACGTTCCTTATCAGAATCCAAAGAAGAAAAAGAAGAAATAATGGCGCAAATCATCGGGTTTAATCTCTCAAAAGAGGATTATCTCAACCTTGCCGAAAAGGCTTTCAAAGACGGCGAAACCGAAAAAAGTATAACTTATCTCGACAAGGCTCTCTCAATTGATGAACGCTTCGTTGAAGCGTCCGTTGCGCTTGCCGGCGTTTACAGCGCGCTCGGCGCGTGGGAATTGTCCAATGCGACTCTCTATAGGTCACTCTCCAAACACCCGAGCGATCAAGATAGGGATCGCATTTTTTATCAGTTGGCAATGAATTTTCTCGATCTCAATCTTCCCGACGTTGCCGAGTATTATTTGCGCGATATTGCCGACGCATACGATTTGCAGTTGCCCGAGGATATGGAAAATCTCGACGGCGAAACGCAAAACGAAGGTTTCAGAGTGGTCTATCCCAAGGGTGAGGATTATTACGAAATGCTCATCGGCAAAGCGTACGAACTCGTCAGAGAACGCAAACTCGACGAGGCAATTGCGCTTATGGACGAAGTCGATCCTCGCTCAAAATCCAAAAACGCCGCAAATCATATCGTGCTAGTGTGCCTTATGATGAAAAACGATATAGACAGCGTCATCGCAAACGCGCAAAAGATGCTCGCCGAGGACGGCGACAATCTTGCGGTGAAGTGTACGCTAGCAACTGCGTTTTTGATGGAGGACAAGAGTGCGGATGCGTACGCAGTTCTTGATCGGATACTCGAGAAAGACTACACGAGTATGGAAGAAATCCTCATGGTTTTGCCCATTCTCGTGAATATGGAGATGCACTCGCAAGTTGTCAAATACACGCGCAGAGTGCTTGCTACGCTCGACCTTCAGCCCAACACAATGATTTGGCTTTCGCAAGCGCTTTACAATCTCGGTCAAAAGGAAGAAGCGCGCAAGGTTATGCTCAAAGTGCGCACCATCTTCGGGGAGTATTCGCCTGCCGATTATTTCTTGCAACTCTACAAACAAAATCCCGACAAAGTGACGTATTCTATGAATTTGCCCTACGTCGAAAAAATAAGCAGATACAAGGATTTGGATGGATTTTTGAAAATGTCGCCCTCCGAAGTGCAACTCGTCGTCGACGGGCTTCAAGAGAATAGCGACCACCTCAAAAAACTCATAGAATGGGCATTTTCTGACGATAACGAGAACCTTAAGCTTTTGCTCGTCGACAAACTTGCGCTCGTCAACTCGAAGTGGGTTGAGGATTTGCTACGCAGACAACTCATATCAACCGATTTGTCCTTCGATTTGGCGTCGAGGCTGATTTTCTGCCTCGTGCAAGACAGCACGTTTAGGTTCAAATTCGATATCGTGGCGCAGGACAGATTCAAGAGCATAGATATGGTTTTCCCCAATGCTTTTTTCAAACTCGGGGGAATTTTGCACGGCGCGGTTGCGTATTGCGTGTCGGATATCGTCTATACCGACGAAGAACCAAATATGTACCTTGCAACACTCACGAATATCGTCAACTCCATCGTTATGCTCGACGAGAAGGGCAAGCCAAAATACTCCAAACCGAAGTATATGAAAATCGCAACGATGCGCAGCGTGCGTACGCTCATAGGCGTGCTTCTTTGCAAAGTGTACGAGTGCGACGCCGACGATATGCGCGAGCAAACCATCGAACGCTACAACCTCAACGAAAAAACGTTCGACAAATATTATAAGATTATTTTCGGAGATGAAGATGCAAGAGATTGATACCGTCACGCCCGACGTGAAAACGAAAAAAGAAATGCTGGAAAACCTTGATGTTTTGCTCAACGAGGATTTGCCGTATCACCAAAGGCTCGAAGCATACGAATACTTGCTCGAGGACTGCGAACCTATTCTCGACGATATGATTGACAAAATCTATACCCTCGAGGGCGAAACGGGCAAAATGTTGATGGAAATTCTTGCCGAATACAAGGGCAACAAAGCCATCTTTATGGGGCTTGTGAGTTACCTCTACAAAGGAGAGGACGTCGCTTTGTTTGCAAGGCTCATAGGTTCTTACGGCGACGAGCAGGGTATCGAAGTGCTCAAAACGTTCTGCGAGAATTACGAGCCGAATTACAACGAGTATATGGAATTGCGCAATGCCGTTGAGGAACTCGGCGGAGATTTTGACTTGAAACAGGATTTCTCGGACGACCCGTTTTATCGTTTTCTCAAGGGACTTGACGAAGTTGACGACGAAAGCAGACAATCACCTTTTGAGGATTATTTCAAGCACAATCACGAACATTCAGACCACTGCCATGACGATGATTGTGATTGCGATGATGATTGCGATTGTGACGACTAAAATCTAAAATACAATTTCCCCTTTCCTCACGTGTTTTCCCTATCGCCGTTCCCCCTCTGCGTTACACTTGAGGGAACCCACGGCGACCGCGTAGCGGGGGACAACACTCGGCACTCACATAGATGAGTGCTGTATTTTTATTATGCCACTGCGCTTTGTGCGCCAGGCGTGGCCATCAACACGGCGCAGTCGCTTGTACTGTTCGTCAAGTTCGGCGCTCCCTTGGCTCGCCGCCTTGCGGCTCGTGTTCCGTCTGCGAAGTAGTGCCGTTCTGTTCATTTTTATACGCTTCACGGCAAATACGATCAGTCTTATTACGACTATTGCAAATAGGATTACGCCCAGAACGCTGTTGACGGGATATAGCGTGTCAACGATATTGTCAAAGCCGAAAAAACTCAACGGATAGGTAATCAAGAGGATGAAAAAAACGACGAAAGCCTTGTGCTTTTCGTCGCCCAAAGAGGTAAGTTTTTTTGTGCTCAAAAGAAGATTCGACACTCTGTCGCTCACGATTTTAAGCGATGATACGAGGGTGGTGAATATAGCCGCGGCAATCAGAACGCCGCAGGCAAATTTCAGATGTAATTGTTCGGAAATTGCAAGAGTGGGCATTAAACTGCCGTTTGTGTCGGCTAAAACTACCGTTTGTAGCATAAACAGCATTCCAAACAAAAACGCACATATCATCAGACAACTGAGCAAAATCTCTTTGTAACTCAGGTTTTCGCCCTCTTCGGAAACGATCACTCCGCCAAGCAGTACGTCAAGACCGCTGTACAAAATCGGCTTTGAAATCGAGAAAGGAAGTTCGTATGAAGGCGTCGGAAGTTTGAAGAATATAAGAGAGATGCAGAGCACGATAAGCGGTACGAGCACGCTGTTGAGAAGCCGTATTTTTTCAATACCGAGAACCACAACCACTCCGCCGAGTATGGTCATCGTAAGCCCGAGCGCAATGGGAATTCCCGTCATAGATTGCATCACGAAGTCGCCGCCGGCAAGCATTGCGCAAAGCGATACGCTTGCGGCAAAAAATATGCCTGCATTGATGATTTTACCTTTTGGCATCAGACGATTTTTGCCTGCAATGAGAAACAAAGCGCAAATAATCGACATAAATACCGATGAGATCGCCACGTTCAAAGGTGATGATTTGCCAAAAAACAGAGCGATTTCCCGTCCCGATGAGAATCCTGCTCCGATTGCCGTTCCGACGTATAACGCCGCGGTTTTGAATGCTTTTTTCACAGAAAAAACATATTTCAAAAACGGAAAACATATGACAAAACCAATAAAAAAAGGCGCGTGTTTCGCGCCTTTTTATACTTACTTTTAATTGTCAGTCGATTTTTGCCACTCCGCTTGCAACGGCGGCGTCCTTTACGGCTTTTGCAACCGCCTCGACGACTCGCTTGTCGAAAGGTTCGGGAATTATGCTGTTTTCGCTCGGATTTTCAACGAGAGACGCAAGCGCGTTCGATGCGGCAATTTTCATCTCTTCGTTTATATCGGTTGCGCGCGCATCGAGCGCACCTCTGAATATACCGGGGAACGCAAGCACGTTGTTGATTTGATTTGGCAAGTCGCTTCTGCCCGTGGCAACGATTCTCGCGCCTGCTTCGAGGGCAAGTTTCGGGTCGATTTCGGGATTCGGGTTTGCCATTGCAAAGACAATCGGATCGGCGTTCATAGAGCGAACCATATCCGCTGAAAGCACGTCTTTTGCGCTTACGCCTATGAATGCGTCCGCGCCTTTTATCGCGTCGGAAAGAGTGCCGCTCACTCCTCTTGGGTTGGTGCGTTTTGCAAGCGCGTTTTGTGCAAAATTAAATCGATCGCTATCGTCGATTACGCCGAGTTTGTCGCAAACGATAAGGTCGGTTGCACCCAACGATAGCAAAAATTCGGCAATCGCAATACCTGCGCTTCCTGCGCCGTTTATAACCAAACGAGCGGTTGATATGTCTTTTTTTACCACTTTAAGTGCGTTTTTGAGTGCAGCAGCAAGAACTATCGCCGTGCCGTGTTGGTCGTCGTGAAAGACGGGAATGTCGCAGAGTTGTTTGAGTCTTGCCTCGACTTCAAAGCAACGAGGGGCAGAGATGTCTTCAAGATTTATGCCGCCGAAACTCGGACTTATATTGTAAACGGCGGATACAATCTGATCGACGTCTTGAGACTTTATGCAGATGGGAATTGCGTCGATTCCTGCGAATTCGTGAAACAGCACGCACTTGCCTTCCATAACGGGCATACCTGCCTCGGGGCCTATGTTTCCAAGCCCCAAAACCGCGCTCCCGTCCGTGACCACGGCAACCGTGTTCCAACGCCTCGTGAGAGAGTAGGATAACTCGGGATTGTCTTTTATCGCAAGGCAGGGGGCGGCAACTCCCGGCGTATATGCAAGCGACAAGTCTTGCTTGTTTTGCACTTTGGCTCTCGAAGTCACTTCCAACTTGCCTTTCCACTCGTAGTGTTTCTTTAAGGATTCCTTGGAATAGTCCATAAAAATCTCCGTTCGTTTGATAGCATAAGTTTACAACAAATGCCTTGAATTTGCAAATCAATTAAGGTATAATCGACCTATGAAAACCGTTACTTACAATCAAATCGCAAATAGCGTCGAAAATCTCGTTACGGCGTGCGCAGAGATAACTCCCTCCTGCGTGAAGTCTATGCAAACCGCCCTTGAAAACGAGAGCGGACAAAACGCAAAGTTTGCTTTGCGTATGCTTCTTGACAACGCTTCGCTCGCAAAAGAAAAAGGGCTAGCCGTGTGCCAAGATACGGGAATGGCAGTGTTCTTCGTAAGGCTCGGTCAGGACGTGCATATCGAGGGTGGACTTCTCACCGAAGCAATCGACGAGGGCGTGCGAGCGGGGTATAGCAAAAACGGATACCGCGCGAGCGTCCTCGACCCGATTTCGAGAATCAACACAAAAGACAACACCCCTGCGATCGTGCATATCGACCTTGTCGAAGGCGAAAATCTCGAAATCGAGTTTTTGCCCAAGGGTTTCGGAAGCGAGAATATGTCAAGGCTGTTTATGCTCAAACCCTCGCAAGGCGTCGAAGGAGTGAAGGATTGTATTGTGCAAGCCGTGAAAGAGGCAGGCGCAAACCCATGTCCTCCCATAATCGTCGGCGTTGGCATCGGCGGAACTGCGGAAAAGGCGATGAGCGTTGCAAAGGAGCAACTTTTGCGCGAGGTGGGTGAGCCTTCCTCGGACGATACCCTTGCCGCTATGGAAAAGGAAGTGCTGGAAAGAATCAACGCTTTGAAAATCGGCGCGCAAGGCTTCGGCGGAGATACGACCGCCCTTGCGGTGCATATCGGCAAATTCCCGACGCATATTGCGGCACTGCCCGTTGCGGTCAATATTCAATGCAACGCTATGCGCAAGTCGCGCGTCGTGCTGTGAGGTGAGATATGGAATACAAATTGAAAACTCCGCTTGAAAAATCTCAACTCGCGCTTCTCAAAGTCGGCGACGTAGTCTACCTTTCGGGAAAACTGCTTACGGGCAGGGACGCGGCACATAAACGACTCTTTGAAACGTTGCAAAAAGGCGAAACCCCGCCCGTTGACCTCAAAGGACAAGCGATATACTACGTCGGTCCGTGCGAAAAAGACGGGAAAGTGCTTTCGGCAGGTCCTACGACTTCGATGCGTATGGACGCATACGCGCCGCTTTTGTACGACTGCGGCGTTACGGCAACCATAGGCAAGGGCGATAGAAGCGAGGGGGTATACGAAGCGATAAAGCGCAACGGATGCGTGTATCTTGCGGCAATAGGCGGCGCAGGCGCGTTGTACGCAAGCAAGATAAGCGATGCGAAAGTGCTTGCTTACGACGACCTCGGCACCGAAGCGGTGCGCGAGTTCGAGGTTGAGGATTTCCCGTGCGTGGTTGGGATTGATAGTAGGGGCGATAGCATATATGAATAAACTATACGCAACTTTCTTTAATGAGTTTTGCCGTAACTCCTCTAAATAGAAGCACCCCCTCTTTCCGGACTACGCCGGTATTTCTCCCACCACTCAAACTAGCGTCATTTCTCTACAAGAGTAATCGTCGTTCGCGGGGGAGACAATCGGCACTCACATAGAAGAGTATCGTTCACTACTTATGCCACTTCGCCTGCGTGGCGGCTACGCAACAGAATGCCACGCATTCTCGTACTGCACGTCAAGTTCGGCGCTCACCACTGTCGGCGCCCTGCGCCTCCAGTTTTGTCTTTGAATGGACAAATTTCGTGTATGAGAACGCCTCGAATAAACGAGTGATAAAAAGTCCGCTCTACGAGTTCGCGGACGGCGGCTAGTGTTCCGTCTTCGAAAGGGCAAATTCCGTTAATAAGTACGCTCGAATAAGTGCGCGACGAGTTCGGGGTTCTGTTGGCTCGAGTTTCGCTTGCGAATTATGAAAGTCGATACACATTTTGAAATCTGTATATTTACTATGGTCGCTTTGATATTGACTTTGTGAAAGGTGGGTCATACAATATAAGCGTAGCAAATCTATTTCTTGGGTGGGTTTATCCCAACCGGTGGTGATGCCGTCTTTGAACGGACAAGTCCAACAGCCCCAACAGCCGATGCGGTGAGATTCCGCAACCGCCTGTAAAGTCAGACTGGGAAGGAGTAGTGCGCAGACAGCCCGTCTGCACGTCCTTCTCCGCCAAAAACGGAGATTTTTTTATGAAGAAAAACGGAAAATTTACCATCAAATTCATCGCATACACGGGCATGATGACCGCAATCGTGTACGTTGCGACTCTCATCGGCGTGTCCACTCCCGTTGCGAATTTCAATATCGGCGACAGCGCGATTTTGATTACGGCGGCGCTTTTCAATCCGCTCACCGCAATGATTGCAGGGGGGCTCGGCGCATTCCTTGCCGACCTCACCACTTATCCCGTCACGATGCTTTATACACTCGTCATCAAGGCAATCGAAGGCTTGCTTGCGGGCGTTGCGTTTTCTCTGATATACAAGTGGTTTGGCAAAAAAGATAACCCGACCAAACGCGCCGTCGCGCTCAAAATAGTGTTTGCGACGTTGACCTCGATCGTGTGCACGATGCTGATGGCGCTCGGCTATTATATCTGCAAAGCGTTTATGTACGGCACGCCAGAATCCGCATTGACTTCGCTCCCCAAAAACGTCGTGCAAGCGGTGGTTTCGACTCTCATTGCGGTGCTCGTTCTTTATGCCGCACGCCTTGAAAAACTCCGCCCGAAAACCCAACTTGCGCTAAAAGAAAAGCAAGCCACAACTCCCGAAAACGAGACCGTTTCCGATGACGAAAACGCCGAAGAAAATTCCGACGAAAATCAGTAATCAATGATAGATATTCGATAATCGCAGAGAAATATTGTTCCTCGATTCAAAGCAAATTGACATGTTGCGGCAAATGTTCAAAACATTGCGCAATGACAAAAACGACACTTTATTTGTGCAAAAACAGCAGATAAAGTGCCGTTTTTTGACTTTAGACTGTGAAAGTGCGATAGTATGTTTTTTGAAAAAAGTTTATCGTACAAAAGAAAAAGCGCCCTTCGGGCGTCAATTCAAAATTGTCAAAGCGCAAACGAGCCGTCGCACAAGGGGTGCCGTAAAGTCTGTCGCGATTCGACAAACCGTTACTCTATGAGGTTGTCGTAAATGAGAGAGTAAGTGGTGGAAGCCTTGTCAACCCAACTTTTGTAAAGGTACTTGGCAAGTTGGCGGTTGGCGACCACGAGTTTGAGTTCCATCAAAGTGGTGATATCGTTGTTGATACGCATAATCACTGTATAAGTGCCGTCGGCGTTTTTGGAATAATCGCAAAAATAGGATTGGCGTTTTTTGAAACGCATACGGTTTTCGCGGGCGTACTCAACGATTTCGTCGCGAATGGAAGAGGGGATTTTGGTGAAAAACAGCGACAAACAACTCACGCCGTCCTGCGTTATGTTGAGCATCTCGCTCTTGGGCACGCGGTAGACGAGATTGGTGTCCAAAAGTTCAGCCAAATACTGCTTGCACTCCATATACGAGAGCCAGTTGTTGTCGGACGAGCATATGTCCAAAAGGGTGGTTTCGGCAAGGGGTATCGCCATTTTGTCGAATACGAAAAGAATGACAAGTTTTTGAACCTTGCTGTCAAGATTTTGATTTGAACCGAACCCTTCTTGTGCGTATTCCATTATCCCTCAAAAAATTGCAAAACCCGTTTTGTCTTGCCCCGTATAGAGCAATGCGGATGCGATACACAATATTACATTGCTTTTTTCGATAATTCAAGCGCAAAAGCAATTTTTTTGTCGAAATACTATTTGTTGTATCGTAAGCGGCGCGAAGGCACAAGGGAATTGCCGCCGAAAACGGTTTTTGCATAAAATATTGACAAGTTTTATCCTATCGTGTAATATTGTAATGTATAAAAATCTGCGCACATATGCGCAAGCGCATACGCGCATACACCAATACCCGAGGTGGATATTATGAGAAATGGCAACAAATCAAGACAACTACTTTCGCTTGCAAGAATCTTTGTGCTTGCACTTTGCTTCGCGCTGGTTTTTACGGCTGCATTGGTGACGTTCGACAATATCGATTGGTCAAACGGCACGTCGCTTGCCGCAAACGAGGACGACAACGAAGCGAAAGGCGGTATAGTTTCCGTTGTGGCGGACCAAGGTCCGTTGACGGCAGACCTTTTTGATTTTCCGGGAACAGATCCCAACAAGAAATCTTGGTCGACTACGATAACGTTCAAAAATACCGTTTTCGATTCAACCAACGTTTCAAACTTCTTGTCCTCACGTTCTGCGAACGTCGGCGGCGTTGTTGGTGGAACGGGAACTTTTAGAGCAACGGAATTTGACGAAAATGGTAAGGAATCCAACCACGGCGGATACACACCATATTTGTATAGTGTAGTAAACTATACGTTTAATGATTTTATGTCACGACTAATGGCAAGCTCTAATTATACGGTTTCAGCAACTATGAAATCGACAATGAAAAAAAACCACGGCGACACATTAGGCGCTTATTGTAATAACGGTTTTCTTTTGGTTGCTGTAAAAGGAAAAATCAGAGCGAAAGAAGGCGAAAATGAATACGGCGACAATATTGATAACAACGATGGCAATTTTAGTTCTGTTTGGGTGAAAAACTCAAAAGGGAAAGAGACATTTTCCGAAACGACAAAACCTGCCACGTTTTCAAAAGATAACCAAACCATGGTTATGGCATGGTACGCGCAATCGGGAAATACAAGACAGACCGACTATGAGATTTCCAATATTTCCGTAACGTTTACGATTACTTTGGACACTTCTGTTGCGGACGGCAACGATTTCGTGCTGAGTGACGGCGGTGTGCCGGTCGCTTCGGACAGTTACAATCTTGCAAATCAATACGTTAAGGGCACGAGCGGTTCGGGTTACGCTCCTATGCTTACGGACGCAAAGAATGCAAACGTTTATTACGATTCAATCGCAAAGGGAATCAAAACAGACTATATAAATGCCGGCAGCGGAAAACTTCAGTCATACGTCAATAGCAAAGTGGGAACACTGAACGTTTCCGGCACGAATCACGACTATTACAAGTACGCTCAAACGGAGTTTGTCGACACGTACAATTATTCCGGCAAATCAATTCAGAACGCACTGCTCGAGCATGGAAAAGACGCCGCTAAGTTCTTGGGTACTGGCGATAGAATTTTGTCGGGAGTGGATTCAAACAATAATCCGACTTGGACAAACACTAATGCCAATGAACATATGCATTATGCGTCCGGATTGAAGAGCATCGTGATAAACGGAACTACCACGTTCAATTTGTGGGATAGCTCCGATTGCTCGAAAACAAAAGAGATCACGATAGAAGACGACAACGACCAACTTGTGACGATAGGCTACGCTCAGGTTGTGAAAACGAATAGGGGCCGCGTCGTCGTTATGCTGTATATGGCCGACAACGGAAGCGTTACCACCACCGTCACGGACTACGGCGGAGCTTCTGCAACGACAAGAATAGACGTGTCGGGTATCGACCTCGTAAATCCGGACGGCAACACAAACGGCGGAACGATCGTTTCGGCAGATAATTACATTTCTTCGGATCCTGCAAAAATCGGTGCGTGGTATCGTCAAGACGACATTACCGCAGAGGCGGAGATCAATATCACCGAAGACGATTCGGACGCGGGATTCTCTCCGTATATCTGGTTCTACACCGTCAACAGAGCGGACAGCCTTGCCGCACTCGGCAATATCAACGTTACGCAATTTGCAAGTTATGCGGACGTGAAAAAAGCTGGAATCAAGCCCATTGCTTACGGCGATTTGAGCACGTTCAGATACGACTTCGTCAGCGGAACGGCAAAAGCGTACGGCGGCGGAAATCAAGGCAATCCGACTTCGATCACCGACAACGTCACGGGACACGGATATTACCGCTTCACGTTCTACTTGTTTGACCTTGCAGGCAACAAGGGCAGCGTGCAGACCTACTATATGAAGGTCGACTACGACAAGCCCAAATATAAGATCGACTTCCAGTATAAAGACGGAAACACATGGAAGGGTATCGACGCCGAGAACAACGGCAAGTGGGCAACGGGTGACGTCAGACTTAAATTCACGCTCACAAGCGGCGGTTTCTCGGGTTATACGTTCAGATTCGAGGACGAGAGCGGCACTGCGCACGCATTCGTCGCAAACGGATCGGGCGAATATAGCGGAAGTTCTTACGTTGCGACACTGTTGAAATACATTGCCGGCACGACTACGACCGACCTGAGCGAAAATTCAACGACAGTAACGATAAACAAAAATACGATCAAAGTTTCGTATTTATTGGAGGACGACAAGAGCGTATTCTTGTTTGTAGTTCCCGCTCCCGGTGAAGGACAATACTTCTACGAGTGGGTGAGTACGTTCCTCGCATACGCAGGACAATACGATTCGATTTCCGCAATTGACGGAGCGGATCAGTTGGTTGACTACACCGACACGTCCTGGAAAGGCGGCGTAAAGGTGCTTATCGACAACAAAACTCCTGCATTGCCGACTTTCGGCGACGAGGACGAAGATATAAGTTATATCAAGGCGTTTGAGGACGGCAATTATGCCATTCCGCTTTTGAGAGACTGGTATACCTCTTCCTATTCGTTGCAAGCAACGCTCGGTTTCTTCGACGCGATTCTTGCAACCGACTACGCAAAAGGGCTCAAGATTCACTACGGCATAAACGTTGTCAAGAACGGTGACGATTTGAACACTATCGCAACGCGCAACATTGCGACGGCGTATAGAACGTCAACCGATCCCAAATCGCAACTCGGTTTTGACAGATACATTCTCGTCACGGGCAACCAAATCAACGACGGCGGAGTCACCGATTTCGCAGTGGACTTGCTCGCTATGCAAGGCGCGGGTATGAGAGTCATCCATATCTGGGCGGAAGACCAAGCGGGCAACTTGTCCGAACTCAACAAATACTATGTATTTGTCGACACCAACACCTACAGCGTTTCGGCGGCGGTGAAGAGCAACGATAAGTTTGAAAACAACTTCGCAAGCATCTCAGTCGTGAACGCAGAGGGCAAAGCCGTTACATCGGCAAAACGCGGTGAAAAATTGACGTTCAACGTGTCTTTTGCAGGCAATTACGTTCCGTTTGCATTCAACAACAACGCAACGAAACTTCTCGAAAACTACGATCGTATTCTCACCTGGCAGAACGTTGCGGGCAACAACGCAGGTTATATCGCGTTCGCACCGTTCGACAGCGAGGGTGCGTCTACGATTGAATTGACGTTGGATGACGCAAGCAACCTTAACGCATTGCAGTCCGGCAACAGATTCGAATTGTCGGCAAGAAGAAAAGTCGGAGCGAGCCTTACGAACCAAACCGTTCCGTATACTTCCGAACCGACCGTCGTGGAAAACTGGATGAACTTCACCTATCCGCAATCCAAAGACTCGTACAGATACGATTTCGTGAAAAACGGATCCGTAATCGATACTCCGACCAACGTCGACAAATACAAGGTGAGAATCTACATCCCCAAAGACAATGACAGTTTCGTCACCGACGACTTTGCTATGGACGAGAACGGCGACCAAGTGTTCGTTGAACTCGACTACGAAATCGTCAAAGGTAAAGTCGTAATCAGGGCAAAAGACGTTGCCGTTTCCTACGGCGCAAGCGTGACGCTCGGCTACGACGTTACGGGTATTGCGACAGACAAAATGAGCGCGGAAGGTATCAGCGTCGAATTGTTTGTCAACGGCAATATCAACAGCCACGGAATACTCGACGTAGGTCCTTATCAAATTCTCAATAACGCAACTTATGCCGACGTCAAAAACTACGACGTCACGTTTGTCGGCGGTACTTGCACGGTTTTGCAACGTCGCGTCATAATCGAGGCGGTGAATGCAAGCAAGAAATACAGAGAAGCCGACCCCGAATTCTCGTTCGGCGTGGATCTTACTCAATTTGCAAATCTCTACGCAACCGAACTAGAAATTTTGAAAGAAATCTTTGACGGATACGGATACGTAGAAAACAAAAATATAACAGCATCGAATTACGTCTTCTACTTCGCGGACGGAAGAATCTCGCGTGTAGATGGCGAAGGCGTGTCCAAATATGCATACGACTCGAACGCAACGCTCTTTGACGTAAACAAGAACTATTCTATCGGTATTCAAACCGAAAACCGTTACTTCACGATCGAAAAACGCACGGTTGAACTCGATATAAGCGGACAAAAGAGCGTGTTTGCGCACGGCACGAATCCGGACGACAAAATAAACGATATAAGACCTTCCTACAAACTCGCCGCAAAAGATATGGCGGTTTCGGGCGAAGTGGAAGCAATGTTTGCAAACGGCAGTTTCCTCAAACTCGTAGCCCCCGGCACGGAAACTACGGTTGAAGGCTATGAAAAAGCCGTTGCTTACAAAGTGGCAATCGACGGCGCTTTCGACAACGGAAATATCGAAATCAAAGTCGGCGACGGCGAATACTTCATTTATGTCACGGCGCAAAACGTAGTTATCGTCAAAGCAAAAGAAGGCGCGAAGTTCGAGTTCGTGTTCGGTCATCAATGGAACGAGCTTACCTCGCTTACCTTTGACGGCACGAAGTTCGACGTGCAAGGCGCAAGCGCGGATTTCACTACGATTGCGTGGAAAGCGACAGTCGATTCAGCTGAAACTTGGCTCGGCGTTGGCAAGTACGTCGTCAACATAGAGGGTGCAAAACTCGTTGACGGTACCGTCGAACTTGACGACGCAGTGGTCGTAGAACCCATCGTTATAACGATTAATCCGGCACAAGTCGTGATAGTTCCGACAGCAAGTGCAACGAGCAAAGTTTACGGAGATCAGGACGGCGTGTACGGATTCGGTTTCGCAATCAAATCCGTCAACGGCACTACGCTTGCGGCGGACGGCACTTACGCGGGAATGTCCTATGAGACTATCAAAGCCTCAATCAAGGGCGCATACGTCAGAGCGATCTATAAAGACGGCGGCCGAGTAAGTTTTGCAAACAGATATGACGACGCAACCGACGAAGCAGGCGCAATTCTCAACGCGAATGACAAATACTACAGTTTCGCAATCGGCACCGGCTTCTATAGCGAAAACAACAATTTCAGCGTTCAAGCCGAACTCGATTTGGCAACGAAGTTGACCGTCGCTCAAAAAGAAATCCGACTCGAAACCAAGTATTTCGTCGGTCTTAGCAAAAACAAGGACGCAAATACGTTGGTTCCGTACGAAGACAACAACGTCACTATGTACGACTTGACGCGCCACCTTGTGCGTGCAACCGACGACGTTAAACTCGTTGCGGACGCAAACTACGACAGCGCAACCGTCGGAAGCAACAAGTCGATTTCGTTCGATTCGTTCGGACTCGAAGGCGACAAGGCTCACAACTACAAACTCGCAACCGTGTCAAACAACGGCGCAGACGCGATGGTCAACGGTTCGACCGAACAAACGACGTTCAATATTGACGAGAATACCGTTGTGACGATTTGTTGGATCGACAACGAAAACGGCAAAACCCTCATCGAGATTTCGGAAGGCATTATCAAAATTCTCAAGAGCGACGTCAGCGTCAAAAAGCAATACGACAACACGACGGATCTGACTCTCGACAATATCGCTTTTGCAACGTCGGCACTTAAGACGGCAAACAAAGTTCTCGTTTCCGACAGCAAGTATACGGGCAAGATCGTCGGCAGCAACTATATCGTCAATATCTCGGTGTTCTTTGCGGGATTTGAAGATTTCACGTTCAGCGTAGACGACTCGAGCATCACGATAGACAAAAACGCACAAAACGGCGGCAGCCGCGGCGTGTTGATCACGATCAACAATATCAAAGCGGAAATCACGAAACGCGTCATCAATCGTAACAGCTTCGATTTCCTCGACGCAGTGGATCGCGACTACAACGGAACTAAGAGCGTCGATATTACGTACACCTTCAAATCGGGCGCGCTTGCAACCGGTGACAAAGCTCAAACCGTAGGTTTGCAACTCAAAGGTCTCGTTGACAACGCAAACGCAGGCTCGGCAAAAGCGGTTACTATCGACGGTGAAAACTCAAAGGTTGTCGACAGCAATTACGAGGTGGACGCAGACTCCATCAGCCTCGGCTATTCCGAACTCGACGTCAATATCGCAAAGGCAAGACTCATCCCGAATATCGATTTCAAGGATAAAGAGTACAACGGAAACAGCGTTCTCGAGAGAGGAAAAGAAAAAGACTGGGACATAGTCGGCGCAAAAGGAACGTTCACGACGATGCAATACGCCGATAACCTCAAAGACGAACTGGCATTGTTCTCGTTTGACGAAAGCAAAGTGGAATTCGCGCTTTCTCTCAACGGAACGCACAATCCCAACGTGCAGGCAAACGGCAAACACAACGTTTTGGTCAGCGGACTTGAGATTGCGTTTAGCGGAACCGCAGAACAAAAAGAGAATATCGTCAAGAATTATAGACTCGAAGGCTCGATTTTCAGCGCAACGGACGGAAAATACAACCAAATCAACACCTTGACAATCGGCGCAGTCGACGATTTTGAGATTATCGACGCTTTGAACCTCGGCAAGAAGCAAATCGCACTTAAAGTCAACGACTTCGGCGTCAACGACAAGTACTACGACGGGACGACCGATATAGATATCGTCGTCACAATCGACGATGAAAGAATTCTTCCGACGCACGCTTCGTTGCTCGAGGTCGTTGCAAACGGCGCGTTTGCAAGAAAGCAAGTCGGCAAGAATATAGAAATCGCACTTTCGGCGGCAACGCTCAAAGTGAGAGATAATCTCACCGAAAGCGAGTCGGCACAAGCGCTCGAAGCAATTGAAAATTATGAACTCGTACAATACAAGGGCGTTCTTGCCGGCAATATTACCGCTCGTCCGTTGCTCGTGAGCGCAAATCTCGGCGAGAAAGAGTACAACGGCGACGAAGCGGTTGTCAAAAACAATATCCGCTACACGTTCAAGGGTATGATGCCCGGTGACGAAAGATATTACGCAATCCAGACGAGAAACAACGCGTACTTTGACGATAAGAACGTCGAAATTCAAAGAGATACCGACGGCAACCCCGTACTCGACGAAAACGGCAACTTCATCGTCCTTGCAAAACTCGGCACCGCTTACAACTTGCGCTTGAGCAATAGTAAGGAATTATATGAAAACTATACATTAGTATATAATACTACTAATAAAGTCAAGGGCAAAGACGTCGCAGCGTACGTCGTAGGCGGAGAAGTGTTCTTCGGCACTCCGAGTGAAAGCGTAGAAAATATCGAAGAGTACTGGTACGGCCTCGAATCCACCAAGTACTACATCGAGGCAACCGATAACGACAATATTGTCGCCGCAAAGAACGCAAACGCAATCGTCGGCTTCTATAAGTTCGGTTCTAAAGACGTTTACATGGTGAGCAAACAATACGCTTTGAACGCAGACTCGTCCGTTAAGAGCGAACTCGGCATAGAATCTTTCGGCGACAACGAAGACGAAATCAACTATTTGCGCGGCGAAGGAAAGATCACTCAAAGAGAGGTCTATATCAGAGCCAACGGCATCGAAAGAAAAACGGGTTCTGCGGCGTTTGAAAAGATTTTCGACGGCACGGATAAGTTCTTCGGCGAACTCCATACCGACTTCGATTACAACTCAACGGCAGTTGCAAACGTCGTGACAGGCGATACGATAACCCTCAAATCCGTCACCGCAAAATTCGACAGCGCGTATGCGAACGCAAAGTACGTCGTGTTCACGGCTTCGGGCATTGACGGCAAAGACGCTTACAACTATACGATCGAAGGCAAGGCCGTCAGCACGGTCAATCTCGAAGGCAAGATCAAACCCAGAACCATAAACGCAAGCCTTAACGACGCAGAAGCGGAATACGGCGTGTCTACCGGCAGATTCAACGGCTCCGTCGACTACGCGCTTATCGGCAACGACGGTAAGGCTTACGCTCTTATCAATGCGTACGCAAGCGATTCGTCCTTCTATATGGAATTCACACAATTCCTCGCTGCGGTCGGATTTGCCGACAGAGCGGACGTAAACGAGTTGGCATTGCTCCTTGCGGGTCGCACTTACAACCGTAACGAAAACGGTTCGTTCGAAAAGGCGGCGGAAGGCGCGGTCGGCGAGTATATCCGTTTGGGCGGAGAAGCAAACGACAGAATTTCGGCGCTTCCGCAAGCATACGCTTCCTTCAGCGCGACTATGCCCGAGGCAGGCAGTACGTCAACGTCGTTCAGATTCAACTCGCAAGGCAATGCAAAGAACTTCAAGTTTGCGGGAATCTATACGAACAAAGACGAAAGCAACGAAACGGGTACTGACAGCGTGCTTACCGTGAAGAAGAAAGACCTCTATATCGCCACTGTTTCCAACGGCTATAGCAAGAAGTACGGCGTAGGCGCAATGCCCAACGTCGAACTCCTGTACCTCGACAGAAACGGCGAAAAAGGTATCGTGGGCGGACAATCAGTCATCACGCTGTTCAAGAGCGGCACGACCAACTACTATCCCGTCGTCAAACTCGGCATCTACAACGCGCAAACGGGCGTGACGACAGAAGCGTCCGAAACGGCGAAGATATCGAAAGACCTCGCCGCAAACGAATACTACGTGTTCTATCTCGTAGCGCCCAACGACGTGGATTACGATGCGCTTGACACGATGGTGAAAAACTACAACGTCATTTTGGCAGGCAAAGACTTCGTATCGCACAAACTCGTCGACGTGGACGGAGTGCAAGTCGTGAGAACGGTGTTCGATATGACGAGCGTCGGCGCGGTCGTAAAGCCCGAAACGGCAACCCTCGAGATAACTCTGCCCACGCTTGACGGAATCAGCGTCGGAAGCGATTCGTCCGATACGATCTCCTACGTTTTCGCAATCGACAAGAACAAGAATAATCAAGGCATCAATCGTTTGCGTGACAGCGTAAAGGGCATCTACGACACGGACGAAGTGAGCTTCGTCGATGCGAACGGAAACGTTCTCTATCCAGTCAACGTCGGCACTTACAGCGGTAAGATCAACGTCAGACGTTATATCAACGCAAACGGAGCGTTCGTCACACGCGAAAACGCAGACGTCAACGGCTACTATATCGAGTGGAACAGCGGCGACGTGCAAAAACAAATCGAGATCACCAAGGCGAGCATAGGTTTGAGAGCAAGCAACGTCAGCGAATATTACAACGGCAAGGCTCATCCGTATGCAAACGACAGCAATCCCGACAGAATCTCTTACAATACGCTCGTCGACGGCACAGGCTTGCTCGGAAGCGACTTCGTTATCACTTACGAAGTGTACAAAGACGGTAAGTATCAGGCGGCCACCGAGGCTGAAATCGTCAATGCCGGCAAGTACAGAGAGAAGGTCGCGTTCGATCCGAGCGGACGTAAAGAAAACGATCCTATTCGCGTCAACTACGAATCGGCAACCGCAATCGCCGAAATGCAAGTGCTCAGAGCAATCGTAAACGTTAACGTGGACGGCAACGACGAGTACACGAGAACGGACGGCGGCAGTGCGGAGACTTCAACGGTACATAACTTCACGGCGGCATACGTCAAAGGCAAGAAGTACACCGTTGCATATTCGATTTCGATGGACGCTTTGAGCAACGACGCGTCTATTGCAATCACCAAAGAGCAAACCAGACTCATCGGACTTGACGATATAAACAGCGCGGGCAGATACGCGTTTGCGGTCGAACTCAACGACGACAGTCTCAATGCAGACAATTACGTCTTTATGAGAGGAACGGGTATGCTCGTGCTCACGACGACCAAACTCGACACCGACAGCGGCAACGCAATCGAGGTCAAGACGGGCGGCGGACTCGTTGCAAACAGACTCGATATCAAGGAAATCAAGTCCAACGATAAGAAGACTGCCGACGATACGTCTTATCTCGAAGCGGTTGAAGCCTACGTTGCGGCAATGAAGGTCGAAAACGCAAGAGTTTCGGCAGTGTACAGAGTCAATATCTACCTCGACGATCAACTCGTTCTGCTTTCAGACAACACGGTCAAAGTCACCGTAAATATGCCCGACGCACTTTCGAGTCTTGACGGAATCACCATTTATTACGTCAACAGCAACGGCGGACTGACCAAGTTGAAACAAGCCGCAGACGGCAACAACTTGCAAAAGGGCGAGTACACGGTCAACGCCGAAGGCAAGATCGAATACGCAACAGACTATATCAACGGTCTCGTGTTTGTCAACACGACTCCCGAGAAGATGGAAACGTGGAAATTGCACGCGATTCTCACTGCTGTCGGACTCGTTGTAATCGTCGTGGTCGCAACCGTGATTGCATTCATCGTCAAGAAGTCAAAGCTCAAAAAACTTGTGTAATCTTACGCAAATACGAAAAGGCGCACCAAAAAGTGCGCCTTTTTTATATTGCGTTCGTTATGCCACAATGATAAAAGAAAGTGAGGAATAAAGTCGCTTTGCGTCATTGCGAAAATCGAAATGTTTTAATAAATGTCGAACATTTTTTAATGCTCGGCCTTTTTATTTTGCACTTGAAATAAAACTTTTGCGGTGGTATAATAATAACAAGTATATTGTATACGGAGATTGCTATGACAAAAGTTGCTATCGGTTGCGATCACGGCGGTTTCGTGCTCAAAGACGCCGTCGTAGACGAACTCAAAAAACTCGGCGCTGAAGTCGTGGATTTGGGGTGTTTTTCGACGGATTCCGTCGATTATCCCGAATACGGACTCAAAGTGGCAAATGCGGTTGCGCAGCAAAGATGCGACCTCGGCGTCGTTATGTGCGGAACGGGTATAGGCATTTCCATTGCCGCCAACAAGGTGAAAGGGATTCGCGCCGCGGTGTGCACAAATACTTTTATGGCGGAGATGACAAGACGTCACAACAACGCAAACGTGATTGCGCTCGGCGGAAGAGTGATAACTCCCGACGAGGCAAGGCAAATCGTCAGAGCATGGTATACGGCAAAGTTTGAGGGCGGAAGACATCAAAGACGAATCGATATGATTTCCGACATAGAAAACGGACGGTGAAATATGATTGACGACGTTTTGAAAGAGATAAGAGAAGCCGAAGCGAAAGCGGACGAAATCGTCCAGGACGCGCAAAAAAAGGCAAAAC
>JBNMJA010000006.1:0-28693 GCA_050873585.1 Bacillota bacterium
ATGTGTTGTAGAGGTTGAGATAGTAGCCGAGATTTTGATCGAGCACAGGTCCGTGAAGGGGGCATATTTTTTCAATGTCAAGACCTGCGATTTTTTTGAAGAGGTTTTGCACCTGCACGCCGTATTTGCCGACTATGCCGAAATAATATCTTCTTGCCTCGCAAGCCCAGTCGTCGTCCTCTACGTCAAGCGCGCCGAATTTTCCGAATGCGTCGGCTGAGAAAAACACTTTGTCGGTCTTGTCGTAAGTCATCACGACTTCGGGCCAGTGAACCATGGGCGCGGTGACGAATAAAAATTCGTGTCTACCTGTATTAAGCGTGCTGCCGTCGCCGACGACGATACGTCTTTGCTCGAAAGAATCGCCGAAATAGTTTTGCATCATTGCAAACGCCTTTTGAGAAGATACGACGGTGGCACTCGGGTATGCCGCCATAAACGCCGCAACGTTTGCGGAGTGGTCGGGCTCCATATGCTGTACTACGAAATAATTGGGCGTTTTGCCCTCAAGCGCTTCGGACAGATTGGCAAGCCACTCTTTGCAAAAGTGTGCGTCAACGCTGTCGAAAACGGTGATTTTGTCGTCGAAAACGACGTAGGAATTGTAGGACATTCCGTTTGGAACGACGTACTGTCCTTCAAACAAATCGACTTTGTGGTCGTTTACGCCGATATATTTTATATCGTTTGTGATTTTCATAAGTTGCTCCTGTATATAAAAATTTGTGATTTCAAAAGATATTGTACCATATAAGTCAAAACATAAACAAGGAAAAATCACAGAGTGCGAATAATGATAAAAAATAATAGTAAATAGTATATTAATAATCAAAATGACTATTTACTTTTGGTGCTATTTCATATAAACTATACAAGTGTACGGTATACCGTGCAAACGAAACAAGGGGGCAATTATGAAGAAACTTTTGACTTCTCTCGTCATCGTCGTGCTCGTGGCGCTATGCGCGTTCACTTTTGCGGCTTGCGACGACGACGGCGGTGAAAAACTCAATATCGTGTTTCTTGGCGACTCTATCGCAGAGGCGTTGATAGGTGCGTCGCCCGTGAGCGAACGCGATAATTACGGCTATTACGCCATCGTCGGCAGAACCAACGATTTTAACTATTATAACCACTCTATGTCGGGGCATCTCACGTCGGGAAATATGGCGGATAAATCGGGCGAAGGTCTGCTTGAGGTTGTCTCGAGAAAAGACGAGAATGCGACTCTCATCCGCACGCATATCGTCGAGGCAGACGTGATACATATCTCGGTGCTTGGCAACAACATTTTGCAATACAGCCTTGCCTCCCTGATGCTGGAAATGGCGGACAAACTCGCAAATATCGCACCCGGTAGCCCCGAAAGTTGGTATCAGGCGTGCTTCGACCGCGAAACGGACGAGAATCTGAAAGCAGAACTCAAAGCAAGATACGCGGACGACAAATCGCTCTTCGATTATCTGCACGACGGCGGTACGCTTGAAAACGTGCGTCCTTCCGTGTGGTCCGAAGACGGTGAGACCATTCACTTCGGCGATCGCAACGAGGGCAAAAATTTGGAAACGGCGGATCCGAAATTCAACTTCCCTCCCACATATCAAAATATCGTCGATATCGTCGCTAAACTTCGCGAATTGAACCCCACGGCAAAAATCATATTCCAAAAAGTGTACAACCCCGTCTACGAGGGAACTACCCTCCTCAAAGAATCGGAATACGCCGCAATCGAGCAACGCATCGAAATGCTCGAACAAACGGGATATAAGTTTAAGGAAACTTCTAAAATTTCAAAAATAAGAGAACTTGCGGGACACCTTCTCGGCTTCCTCAACGGAATGCTTGACGAATACAATCAAAATCATCCCGAAAACACGGTGCTTACCCTCGATATTTGCAAGGCTTTTGACGACGTGACCAACACCGACGTCAAAAACGGCGAAGTCGATTTGTCCGCAAACGGTCTTGGCAGATCGCTCATATATCAAGACTTCACGCACCCCTCTAACTTCGGACACGCCATAATCGCACAAGAAACGCAGAAAATGCTCGAGGATCTCGGCATCGCAAACGAAAACGCGCTTGCAAACTATAAGGCGATAAAGTGCGACCAACTCGACAGAATATACTCGGGCGTTGAAGGATTTGACCTTCAAGCCGCAAAAGACGCGGTGAACAATGCGGAAACTTACTATGCAACCACGAGAGCGTATTTTGACAAGACGGACGGATACGTCCCCGTCAACTATTGATGAGGAGGTAAGAAACATGAAAAAATCCGTTGTTAAAATCTTTGCAATCTCCATAGTTTTGGCAATGCTTCTCTCTTGCGTGTTTGCGCTGTGCGCCTGCGACGAAAAAGACGACTCAAAATTTGAAAACGATACCCGTTTTGACGTTGACTACGACAACCTCAACATTATGGGTATGAATAAATTTCTCGTAAAAGCCATTAAGGGTGCGGCGATCGATGACGAGAACACGTACTTCGAGTTCAAAAAAGACGGGACGATGCATATGCAGATCCAAACCAAAAAAGGTCTGTTCGGCAGTATTCCGCAATTGCTGAAAACACTCGAATCAGCCAATATAAAAATCGATATCGCCTCTGCCCTCGAAACGTTTGACGTCAAAGGAAGCGTGGACAAATACGTCGAGCCTATGTTCCCCGGCTTCACGCAAAAGCTCAAAGAGTACGACCTCAAAGGCGCGCTTGGGCTGATTCAACACAGCCTCGGATTCAATATCGACGGACTCGACCTCGAGAACGAGAAAGTCAAAGCCGCAGTCAAATACGTCGGCGACAATATGGCGCTGCCCGCCGACTTGCTCGAAGCAATCCCGAGCGATACGGTGCTTCGCCTCACTCTCGACACAGAGTATGCTATCCGCAATCTCACCGCTTACGACGGAACGCAATTTAGAGCGATTTATCTCGGATACAAGGTGAAAGACAATCCGCAAACCGCTCCGTTCGGCGTGTTTACGCTCACGGAAAACGATACGGTGGGGCGTTTGTCGATAGAGTTTATGAACATACACATAGCAATCAAACAGCACTGAATCACACCTAACCGAAAAAACAGCCTCTCGAAAAACGAGAGGCTGTTTTTTTGCATGAGCACAAACGTGTATGTCGGGTACTTAAAATGCAACTTCCCCTTTCCTCACGTGTTTGGACTTCGGCGTTTGCGCAGTGCAATCCGCCTCGTTCGCTTTGGCTACAATTCGTCCACTGGACGGATTGTTTAACGCGTCGCGCCCATATCGCCGTTCCCCCTCTGCACTCTGTTTGAGGGAACCCACGGCGACCGCGTAGCGGGGGACAACACTCGGCACTCACATAGAAAAGTACCGTTCACTACTTATGCCACTTCGCCTGCGTGGCGGCTTCGCAACAGAATGCCACGCATTCTCGTACTGCGCATCAAGTTCGGCGCTCCCTTGGGTCGGCGCCCTGCGCCTCCAATTCCGTCTTCGAATGGCAGATACCGTGTATATGTACACCCTGAATGAGTGAACGTTAAGAAGTCCGCTCTGCAAGTTCGCGGTCGGTGGTATTGTTCCGTCTTCAAAAGAATAGATGTGGTCAAAATGTGATAAATCGATGCATAACGAGAAAGGCACGGCTTGAACAGAAACCCAACGTACTATTACGTACGTGATTTTGAGGCAAGCCGTGCCTGACACAGTTATTCGCGATTTATAATTTCTCAACAGTCAAAGTGACTGTGTGAGATGAAGAACAAGGAAGATGCGTTTGCTAATGATTCTATATCTTTTTCATTATGGTCAAACAGTGATAAATCGATGAAGAACAAGGAAACGCCCCTCGGGTGGCAACCCTAATGTACAATGCGTACATGAGTTGACAAACGAGGGGCGTTGACACAGTTATTCGCGATTTAGCACTGTTTGACAAAATGGATGGTGTGAATGCGCTGCACCTCCACCGGCCTATCCGCCCTATCCGTCGGGGTGGCGGCAATGCGGTCAACCTCTTCGATGCCTTGAACGACTTTGCCGAAGGCGGCATATTGTCCGTCGAGGAATTTGGCGTCGGCGTGACAGATGAAGAATTGAGAGGACGCGGAATTGTAGAATTGAGAACGTGCCATGGAAATGACTCCGCGCTCGTGAGAGAGAGGATTGTTGACGCCGTTGACACGGAATTCGCCTTTGACGGTTTCTTTGCTACCGCCCATTCCCGTGCCTTGAGGGTCGCCGCCCTGAATCATAAAGCCCGAGATTACTCTGTGAAAAATAAGTCCGTCGTAGAAGTGTTGCGACACGAGTTTTTGAAAATTCTTTACGGTGAGAGGCGCGGCTTTTTCGTCAAGTTCGACGATAATCGAGTTGCCGTCGCACATCTCTATCTTTACGGTATCGGTGATTTCGTTTGTTTCAATATATGACATAATATACCTCTTTATGTGTTGGTTTTGTGTTGATAAACGGTCGATTCTGTCAAAATCGATTTTTTAAGATTGCGGCTGCGACTGCCTTTGCGCTTGAGAACGCCCACTGCAAATTGTATCCGCCCGAGTCGCCGTCAACGTCGAGCGCTTCGCCGATTGCATAAGCGTTTTTCACTTTGAGCGACATAAGGTCGTCGTCGAATTCCCTTACGTTCAAGCCGCCCGACATTGCCTGCGCAAGCGACACGTCGCCGAGTCCTTCGATGGTGAATTTGTAGTTTTTTATTGCGCTTGCAAGCGCGCCGATTTTGCTTTGAGCCAGGTCGTTTGCATCGCAACCCGCAGCCCAAATTACGCGCTCTTGCACCTTGCTGTGGAACGTCCCGAGGAGCAGTTCGCCGACCGTGTGGTTGTTGTTGCGCTTGGTCAATATGTCCTCGACTTCCGCTTTGGAATACTCGGGCATAAAGTCGATTGTGAGCATATCGCCTATCTTCGCTCTGCCCCTTGCGATTTCACTCGACAAGTTGAAGACCGCTATTCCGCTCACGCCGAAGTCCTTGAAAAGCACCTCGCCCGTTTCGTATCTATATCCTATGCGCACGCCTGCTTTTACTCGCACGCCTTGCAGACCTTTGAGCGGTTCTTTGTCGGTTTTTATGGGAACGAGCGACGGAGTCATCTCTCGCGCGTCGTGGCCGAGCGCGCGATAAAGGGATAGACTGTCTCGCCCGAAAGTCGCGGGAGAGCCCGTGGCAAGCACCACGCTGTCTGCCCTATACGAGAACGATTCGTTGGGTTTTTCATCGTTTTTTATCACTCCGCCGACGGTAAATTCGTCGTTGAAATTCTCTACCGTGTTGACGAAATGCGACGTGAATACTTGCGTGCGATTGCGTTCGATTGCCTTTCGCAATACGTCCAAAACCGTGGAGGCACACTCGCTGTACGGGTATACGCGCTTGTCAATCACCTTGGTGATAAGACCCATTTTTTCAAAAGTGGCTATCGTGTCGTGAGCATCGAATCGGTCAAGAAAACTCTCGACGAAACTCGGCTTGTTGTAATGCACGATGTTCATATCGAGATTGGTCAGATTGCACTTGCCGTTGCCCGTGGCTAAAAGTTTTTTGCCGACGCGCTCGTTGCTCTCAAGCACGGCTACGTTCATGCTCGGCGGGAGTTGGCTCGCCAAAAACAAGCCGCTCGCTCCGCCGCCTATTATTATTACGTCAAATTTTTTGATGTTCATACGCTTATTTTAGCACACGCGCCGCGTATAAGCAATCGCAAAAATAATCCGCTTGCGGCGCTCCTTGTAAAAATCAGGAAAAATGCGTTTCGATAATGGAAAAAATATCGTCTACGGTCTTTGCTTTGCCGATTTCAACCCTTACGGCTTTTGCATCGCGACCGCCCTTTGCGTAATAACAAAGTTGCAACTTCATAACGTTCGCCACCGTGAAATCGCTCATATATTTGCGAAGCACGGCAATATGCTCGTATATATCCGACTTGACGTCGTGCGTGGCGTCCTTGCCCGTAAGTTCGGCAAAAATCCATGGTCTGCCGAGCGCGCCGCGACCTATCATATATCCGTCTGCGTGCGTGAGGGTCGCTACCCGATCCAAACTCGCCGCATCGACGATATCGCCGTTGGCTATCACGGGAATATCGAGCGATTCCTTGACGGCTTTGGTGATCATATGATCCGCCTTTCCGCTGTAAAACTGCTCGCGATACCTCGGGTGTATGCACACCGCGCTCGCGCCGCCTTTCTGCGCCGCCAGAGCACATTCGACCGCCAAGGGTTTGCCGCTTTCTACGCCCGCGCGCATCTTTACCGTGACGGGGCGCTTTGCGCCTTCCTTCACCGCTTGCACGATTTCGGTTATCAGCGAGGGGTTCTTCATAAGCGCACTGCCGTCGCCGTTGTTGAAAACCTTCTTCACCGGGCAACCCATGTTGATATCTACGATTTCAAACCGCGCAAGGCGTTCGTCCTTTGCGGCTTTGTACATAAACTCGGGGTCACTGCCGAAAAGTTGGACGGCACACGGCGTGGAATAATCCTCTCTTGCAAGCAACTCCTCGCTACCTTTGTTGCCGTAGCATAAACCTTTTGCGCTGACGAGTTCGGTGTACGTAAGTCCTGCGCCGTACTTTGCGCACATATGACGAAACCCGACTTCCGAAAATCCGGCTATCGGGGCAAAAAATACGTTGTCGTTGAGTTGTACGTCGCCTATTTTGAGTTGCATGCGTTTTCAATTGATGCGATTAGTGATTTTCGGGGTGCTTCTCGCGGTCTTTGACTTTGTTCCAAATCGCGTCGAGTTCGTCAAGAGTGCAATCCGTCATCTCTCTGCCGCTTGATTTGACTTCGCTCTCGACAGCGGAGAATCTGCGCATAAATTTTTTGTTCGCCTCGCGCAAAGCAAGTTCGGGTTCAACCTTGTAAAAACGAAGAGCATTGACGACGGCAAAAAGCAAATCGCCGCCCTCTTCCGTTCTGTGCGCGCTGTCGGCGGCTCTCAATTCCTCGGTTTCTTCGGCTATCTTTTGATACGCGCCCTCTACGTCGTCCCAGTCAAAGCCGACTTTTTTGGCGTACTTCTGAATCTTCTCGGCAAAAAGCAAGGCAGGAAGATTTTTGGGGACTCTGTCCATCTGGTCGGAAGCAGAGGCGTAATGCTTTTCTTTCTTCTTTGCCGCCTCCCAGAACACGAGCGCTTCGTCGGCGTTTGAGGCGTGATTGCTTCCGAATATGTGCGTGTGACGGTCTATGAGTTTTCTGCAAAGTCCCGTGACCATATCCATATAGTTAAATTCGCCGTTTTTTTGCGCGATTTCGGCGTGGAACACCGCTTGCATAAGCACGTCGCCGCACTCTTCTTTCATCGCCGCAACGTCCTTTTGGTCGATTGCGTCAACGAGTTCGTACGCCTCTTCGATGAGATTGATGCGTATGCTCTCGTGCGTTTGCGCTCTGTCCCACTCGCAACCGTCGTCGGCACGCAAGCGGTGCATAATCTGCTCTAAATCCGAAAAATCGAAACGCTTGCACTCAACGAGCGAAACGGCAGGCGCAATTATCGCGTCTTCGTCGCCCTTAAGGTCAGCAATGGTCGAGGGCTTGTCCTCGCCGTCTTTCTCTACAGTGAGTTCGACTTCGCCGTAGACCTCGGCAAGTTTTGCCTTGATCGAGTCTACGTTGTCAAAATCGATTCCGTCTATGACGAGCGGAATGCGCTTGTTGAAAAAAACCGTAGACAAAAAATCTGCGGCTATGTAACGCTGATACGAGCCTTTGAGAACGTCATCGAGTTTCATTGTTGTACTCCCAAAATCTGATTGTCCTGTGAAGCGCCCAAAGAAGTTTTTTGAGCGGAAGATGCGGAATGTCGTCCTTGCCGATGAGATTGAAAAGGAATGCGAGCCAAACGTACACGAGCAGGCATACTGCAAATCCTACGGCGAGCGAAGCAATATCGTTTTGAATAAACGAACAGATTGCGATTCCGCACAACGCCATTATAACACCCGAAACGAGATTTAGACCAACGTTTTTTTCAAGTCGCAGTCCGCAGATTTTGTAGTAGGACAAAAGAGTGCCGAAATAGGACACGACGGGAAGGGATAAAGAAGCGATTGCCGCGCCGTTGATTCCTATATATCTCGTCAATACGATGCCAAGCACGATTTTGACGATAATCGCACAAACGAGGCTTAAAACCGCGTATTTGGTCTTGTCAAGTGCCTGTAAGAGCGAAACGTAGATTTGCATCGTTGACAAGAACACGACGTTTGCCGCCGTGATTCGAAGCACGTTGACGGCAACGATTGCGTTGTCGTAAGACAAATCGGGATATAGCGCGCCTATTATGTTTTTTGCAAATACGGCAAGGTAAAAAGCAAAGGGTATGCCCAAAAGATAGGCAAGGCGCACGCATAGACTGCTTTTGAGCATAACGCCGTCGATATCTCTCGTTACCCTCGAAGCAGACACCGACGGAACGATTGCAACCGCAAGCGACATTATCGCAACGACGGGCATATTGATAAGCGAATTTACAGGGCCCGAAATTATGCCGTACTGCGCCGTGGCTACGCTCTTTTCAAGCCCGAAAGCTTTGAGCATATTGACGACGATTACGCTGTCGAAAAAACTCGAAAGCGGCATAAGCACGGACACCGCCGCTATGGGAAGAGCAACGTGCAATATTCCTTTTGCCTCGGCTTTGGTGATACGAAATCTTGCTCGTTTTTCGTTGTCGCCCTCTGCTTGCTCGACTGCAACCCTCGCGATGAGCGCGTTTTCTTTTTTCTGCTTTGCGCTTCGCACGAGATAGGTCAAAAGCATATAAAGCACGGTGGCTATCTCGCTGACGGTTACGCCCAAAAGCGCGCCGCAGACTGCGTATACCACTCCTCTTTTTGCAAGAGCGTAGGACAGACCGAGTCCGACGGCAAGTTTGACGACTTGCTCGACTACGTTTGAAAGCGCGGTCGGGAGCATATACATTTCGCCTTGAAACCAACCTCGAAACCCCGATATCACGCACACGCATACGATTGCGGGCGCAATTATCAAAAAACCGGGGTACGTGTCGGCGTTGCCTTGCTTCTGCGCCAAAAACTTTGAAAAAACCGCCATAATCGTCGCAAAAATCAGTCCGAGCAAGAAAAGCGCGAGCATAGAAACCGAAAGATACTTCCTCGTCGGCTCTCCCGTCGCCCTCTTTTCGGCAACAGTACGTGAAAGCGCAGTGGGGATTCCTGCCGTTGCAAGCACCATAAAAAGCGCGTAGACGGGAAAAACGAGTTGATACATTCCCATACCCTCTGCGCCGAGCACGTTGGTGAGCGGAATTCGATAAAGCGCGCCGAGCATTTTGGCAACGACGCTTCCTATCAACAGCAGCGCCGCACCGGGCACTATGCGCTTGCTCTTTTGCGATTTTTTCAAACTCGATTTCATTCCGTGAAAGTTGCCGAAACAAGTTCGGTGCAAAAGCGAAGATACTTGTCGTCCGAATCGGACGGTTTGCTATCCGAGAGCAAAAGCACCGCGCCGAGAAAATCGCCGCTTGCGACGACGGGCTTGACGAGCGCGTAAGCGGACATCAAAACTTCGTTTTCAAAAATCTTCGCCACCTCGTCGCCCTGCAAAGACTCTTCTTTTCGCTTGCGTAATTCGTTTGAAAAAGAATCGGTGATTCTTTGACTTTGATAAGCCTTTTTGTTTTTGCCTTCCGCAACGACGACCTCGTTTGCGCTCACGAGCAAAACGTCCTTGTCCGTTGCTTTGGCAAGAAGTTTTGCAACCGCCTTGCAACAAGACGTCGCGCTTTGAAATCCGCTGTAACGTCTTAGAGTCAAGCCGTCGTCGCTTGCGCAAATTTCCATTTCGTCCCCCACTTGCAAGCGCATTGTTTTGCGCATTTCTTTGGGGATGACTATACGTCCTAGTTCGTCGATTCTTCTTACGATTCCAACTGCCATAAAGCCTCCGTTTATGGTAGTATTTGTCAAAGTCGCGCTTATATTCCGCAGTTTGTAAAAATCAAAATAAATGACAAAACACGCACTTTATATGCGTGTTTTGTGTGGATAAAACTATCGTTTCGCAAATGTCGTTGCGTTTGTATCGACTGAAAAATCAAACGTAGAATTGTTTTGTCTTTGGTTTTTCAATGACTCTTTCAAGCACGAAGGAAGTGTAATCGACCTCTTCTATGAAGTCGCGCGGAAGGTACTTGACGCGGTTGAATCTTTCAAAATGCTTGTAGTGCGTGGGAAGCGTGACGGGGGTTGCCACGTCGAGTTTGTACGAGATTTCCTGTAGCGTTCTTTGGAAATTGGACGGCGTGAGAGTGAGGTCGCTCTCGTAAATCACGTCGCGCAAAATCTTGTCGCCTTTCATAACTTTTGCCCAAATTTTCATCAGTATTCCTCTACTATTTCTCCGAAATAAAACGTGTGCAAGTCGCCTTGCGGATACCATTTTTGGACGTCTTTCAAATCCATATCGCCCATGGGAACGACGCCTACGATCTTGCACTCGAAGTATCTTTGGCAACCGCCCACGACGAAGCCGTCAACTCTTTTTGCCTTGACCTTTTCAAGAGAACACTCCGCCCACTTGTCGTACTCTCTGCCGCTTTTCGTGCCGCAGAATTTCACTGCGTCGAGCATCTCGTGCATGGGCGGTACGCTCACGGTGAACGTGCCGCTTTTGTCGATAAATTCCTTGGTGTAGCGGCTATCTCTGACGGGGGCGACGAAAACTTTTTTGCCCCACATGACGCCTATCATGCCCCAACTTATCACCATAACGTTGTCGCCCGAGCATAAGAACGCGCCCGTGTTGAGAGCCGTGTCAAGACAAGATAAATTGTCGAATCTGTGCATAAACTTCTCCTTGCGAAAACTATTATATGCAAAATCGCGATTGCAAGTCAACGCCCGATATTCAAAGCGTGACCGACTACGGCTCGTTTTGTGAAAAGCAAAAATATCACTCCGCTTTCGTTTGCGTTTTCGCTTTTTGTATGATAACATACTTGCGATGGTGTCGGCAATACCCATCAATAAAAAAAACCGAGGTGTATTTTGAAAAAATCTCTTGTTTATACGGCAAGAGCGGCTATTATCGCCGCTTTGTATTTTGCCCTTTCCGTCGCATTGAGCGCAATATCTTTCGGCCCCGTGCAATTTCGTATATCAGAAATTCTCGTTCTGCTGCCGATTATCTTTCCCGAAGCAATCCCCGGACTTGCGATAGGTTGTTTTTTCACAAACTTCTTTTTCTCGCCCTTCGGTGTGTTCGATATGGTGCTGGGTACGCTTGCAACGCTCATCGGCGCGGTCGGAACGTATCTTTTGCGCCGCCGCCCCCTGCTTGCAACCCTTCCGCCCATAATCGCAAACACTTTGCTCGTGCCGCTGATATTCGTGCTTAACGACGCCTCGTCGATATACTATATCTCTATGTTTGAAATCCTTGCGTCGCAAATCATAACCTGCATCGTTTTGGGTCTGCCCTTTACGTTCGCACTCAAAAAAGCGATGATTGCCGCACATATTCCTCTTCCCCACTCCTCAAAGTACGACACTCAACCGTACCGCCGTATATTGCACGGTGACGAAGAGGACGACGAGGATTGATTCGTAGTATAGTTTAAACTTCGTAAAACTATAGTGCAAATATAAAATCCGATTTGACATAAAAAAAGAAGCCCCGTATGAGAGGCTTCTTTCTTTTTTGTAAGTTTTTATTTTGCAAGCGGCGTGTAGAACACTTTGCCTGCGTAGGGTTTGAGGGCGTCTCCGAACGGTTCGTCGTAGACTGAGAGAAGTTCGGTTGCGCCTTGCGGAATGAACTTCTTCGCCTTTGCCGCGCTTACCTCTTTCTTGCTGAGGTTGATAACCACGGTGAGTTTGCTCTTGCCGTCCTCGGCTATCTTGTCGTAGACGAAAAGTTGTCTGTCTTTTGGCAGATACAACTTGAATTGTCCGTAAACCGCCGTGTCCTTGTATTCCTTGCGAAGAGCCATTGCTTTTTGATAGAAATACCACACGGAATTTTCGTCCTGCATCGCCTTTTCGACGTTGACTTCGGGATAGTTGGGATTGACGGTGTACCACGGAGTGACGGTGGAGAAGCCTGCGTTTTTGCTTCCGCTCCATTGCACGGGCGTGCGTGCGCAGTCGCGTGCCGCCGTGTGCGCCACTTTGAGAATATGCTTGTCGCTGAATCCGAATTTCTTCATAAGATCGCGCACGCAGAACGTCGAAACGTCTTTGAATTGCGACCACGGGTCTGAGCCCTTGGGATATTTGTCGAAATAGAGCGCGGTCATGCCGATTTCTTGTCCCTGATAGACGAAATGCGTGCCCGAAAGGAAGGTGTACGCCATGCAAAGCGCCTTGCCGCTCTCAACTCTGTACTCCTCGCTGCCGTATCTCGATATGACGCGGGAGTGGTCGTGGTTTTCAAGATAGTTTGCGTTCCACGCTCTGTGATAGAGTTTGGTCTGCCACTCGTTGAAGGTCTTTTTGAGTTTGGGAAGACTGAAAGGCGTGCGTACCCACTGGATGATGATGCAATCCGCTTGCATATGTTGGAAAGATATCATCATATCGAGTTCTTTCTTGTTCTCGTTGACGTAGGTGAGCGCAGTTTTGACGTTCATAAGCGGCGCTTCGCCGACCTGGAACGCATCGTACTGCTCGATGACCTTGCGATATTCCTGCAAATACTCGTGGATATGCGGACCGTTGTTGTAATGCTCCATACCCCTCGAAGCGGGCATGAGCCAGTTGCCGTTTGGCAAGCCCTCTACCTTGCTTATCTGCGTGATGACGTCCTCGCGGAATCCGTCAACGCCCATATCGAGCCAGAATCTCATAACGTCTTTGACCGCTTCTCTGACCTTTGGGTTGTCGTGGTTGAGGTCGGGTTGTTCCTTGGCGTAGAGGTGGAGATAGAACTCGCCTCGTTGCTCGTTGTACTCCCACGCAGAGCCGGGGAAAGTGGACATCCAGTTGTTGGGGACTTTCTTGCCGTCCTTGCCTTTGCCCTTGCGCCAGATATAAAAATCGGTGTAAGGCTCAATTCTCGCGCAACTCTTTTTGAACCAATCGTGTTGGTCGGAAGTGTGGTTGATGACCAAATCCATAATCACTCGCATACCGAGCGCGTGCGCTTTTTCAAGCACCGCCTTGAAGTCGTCGAGAGTGCCGTATTCGGGGTTGATATTTTTGTAATCGGCAATGTCGTATCCGTAGTCCGCTTGCGGAGAAACGTACAAAGGAGAGAACCAAATTGCATCGCTTCCAAGACTCTTTATGTATTCGAGTTTTGAAAGAACGCCCTTCAAATCGCCTATGCCGTCGTCGTTTCCATCGCAAAAAGAGCGGGGCCAAATCTGATAAACGGACATTTCCTTAAACCATTTTCTTTCTTCCATAATTATCTCCTATTATGCAAAAAAGAGGGTTTACACCTCGTTTTTGCAGTTATAAACGTCAGTTTTCGCTGTTTTCGGTTGTTTCGGTCGTTTCTGCGACGGCGGTCTCTTCGCCCTCGGAAACGACGTTTTCAATCACGTTGCCGTCTTCGTCAAGCGCGACTTCTTCCTCTTCTTCGTGAGGTGTGAGCGCAATCGCCATAACTTTGAACTTGTCGTCTTTGAGTTTCATGATGCGCACGCCTTGCGTCGCTCTGCCGATCTTGCTGATTTCGTCCGCTTGGACTCTGATGATGACGCCGCTGTCGGTGATCATCATAACGTCGGTGTCCGCCGGAATGACTTTGAGGCTTACGAGCGTGCCCGTCTTGTCGTTGAACGTGCCTGCTTTGACACCCTTGCCCGCTCTGTTCTGGATCGGATAGTCGTCGATGCTGCTGCGCTTGCCGTAGCCGTTGGACGTGACCGTGAGGATTTCGTCGCCGGGATGCACCACGTCGAACGCGACCAAAGTCGTGTCGCCCGAAATGTTCATCGCCTTAACGCCCATTGCCGTTCTGCCGACCGGACGTACGTCTTGCTCGTTGAAGTGGATGCTCATGCCTTGGCTGGACGCTACCAAAATCTCGTCTTTGCCCGTGGTGATGACTGCGCCGATAAGTTCGTCGTCATCGTTGAACTTGATAGCAATCTTGCCGTTACGCTTGATGGAATCGTACTCTTCGAGCGGAGTCTTTTTGATGAGTCCTTTCTTGGTGGCGAGCATGAGGAATTTGTCCTCTCTCTCCTCGGGCATTTGCAGGAAGGCCTGTATCTTCTCGCCTTGTTCGAGTTGCAAGAGGTTTACCGCCGCTCTGCCGCGCGCGTTGCGGGTCGCTTCGGGAATCTCGTAGCCCTTGAGCGTGAATACCTTGCCCTTGTTGGTGAAGAACATGATGCGCTCGTGCGTGTTGGACGTGAAGATTCTCTCAACGAAGTCTTCGTCCTTCGCCTTGTGAGCCGTGATGCCCATTCCGCCTCTGTGCTGAGCCTTGTATTCGGCGACCGGCATACGCTTGATATAGCCGCCGTGAGTCATCGAAATGACGACGTCTTCTTTCTCGATGAGGTCCTCTACGTCGATGTCGCCGTAGTCGTAGGTGAGTTCGCTCATTCTCGGCGTGTTGTACTGCGCCTTGATGTCGGTCATCTCTTTGATGATGATGTTCTTCACTTCCTCATCACTGGAAAGCACCATGTTGAAATATGCGATTTGTTTGTCGAGATCTTCGAGTTCCGCATTGATCTTTTCGACTTCGAGTCCCGTCAAGCGTTGCAGACGCATATCAAGGATTGCCGCCGCCTGCTTGTCGCTCAAGCCGTAGTTTTCCATAAGTTTGGAAATGGCGTCTTGTCTGTCGCGAGATTTCTTCAAAAGTTCGACGATTGCGTCGATATTTTCAAGCGCGATGTGCAAACCGAGCAAAATGTGTTGTCTTTCTTGCGCTTTTTCAAGGTCGAAACGCGTTCTGCGCACGATTACGTCCTTTTGGTGAGCAACGTAGCATTCCAATATCTCTTTGAGGTTGAGAACGCGAGGTACGCCGTCTACGAGCGCGAGCATGATCATGCTGAACGTCGTTTGCATCTGCGTTTGCTTGTAAAGTTGGTTGAGAAGAACTTGCGCGTTGACGTCCTTTTTGAGTTCGATGACTATGCGCATGCCGTGTCTGTCCGTTTCTTCTCTCAAATCGCTGATGCCTTCAAGACGTTTGTCTTTGACTTGATCGGCTATGTTTTCGATAAGTTTTGCTTTGTTGACCTGATAGGGTATCTCGGTGACGACGATGCGGCTCTTGCCGTTTGCCATCTCTTCGATTTCCGCCTTCGCGCGAAGCACGCACGCACCTCTGCCCGTGCGATACGCCTGCTTGATGGAGTGTCTGCCAAGTACGAGCGCTCCCGTGGGGAAATCCGGTGCGGGAATGTATTCCATAAGGTCGTCAACCGTTGCGTCGGGATTTTGCAAGAGCGCGACGGACGCGTCGATTACCTCGCCGAGATTGTGAGGAGGAATGGACGTTGCCATACCGACTGCGATACCGTCAGAGCCGTTGACGAGCAAGTTGGGGAATCTCGAAGGCAACACTACGGGTTGTTCGCGAGTGTCGTCGAAGTTGGGATAGAAATCAACCGTCTTTTTGTCGATGTCGCGGATCATTTCGAGCGCGATCTTGGAAAGACGAGCCTCGGTGTAACGATATGCAGCGGCGGGGTCGCCGTCTATCGAGCCGAAGTTGCCGTGTCCGTCAATGAGCGGACAGCGTATGGAGAAGTCCTGCGCAAGACGTACCATTGCGTCGTACACCGAACTGTCGCCGTGGGGGTGATATTTGCCAAGCACTTCACCGACGACCATAGCGCACTTACGATAAGGCTTGTCGGGAGTGAGGCCGAGTTCACTCATAGCGTAAAGAATACGTCTGTGAACGGGCTTCAAACCGTCTCTTACGTCGGGGATTGCACGGGACACGTTGACCGCCATCGCATATGCGATAAATGACTTTTTAAGCTCGCCGTTGATTTCCACGTCTTTGACGGTGGAGTTGGCTATATGTTGAATATATTCGTTGTTTTTGTCGTCTCTTATGTTCGCCATAACTGCCTCCTTATACGTCGAGATCCGTCACGAGTTTCGCGTTCTGCTCGATGAATTCGCGACGAAGTTCGGGTTGCTCGCCCATAAGTATGGAGAAGAGTTTGTCGGCTTCGATTGCGTCTTCCATCGTGACTTTCAAAAGCGTGCGCTTTTGCGGGTCCATGGTTGTTTCCCAAAGTTGTTCGGGGTTCATCTCGCCAAGACCTTTGTAGCGTTGCAATTCACCGCTCTTTCTGCCGAACTCCTCGTAATACGCCTCGAGGCTTTCGTCGTCGTAGAAGTATTGCTCTTGCTTGCCCTTTGCGATCTTGTAGAGCGGAGGAAGCGCAATGAATACGTGTCCGTTTTCGATAAGAGGACGCATAAAGCGGAAGAGGAACGTGAGCATCAAAATACGAATGTGGCTGCCGTCCACATCGGCATCGGTCATGCAGATGATGCGGTTGTAGCGGAGTTTGGACTCGTCGTACTCGGCGTTGATGCCGCATCCGAACGCGGTGATCATTGCCTTGATTTCCTCGTTTTCGAGCACTCTGTGGAGTGCCGCTTTCTCGACGTTGAGAATCTTGCCTCTCAAAGGAAGTATCGCTTGGAAACGTCTGTCACGGCCTTGCTTTGCGCTGCCGCCTGCTGAATCGCCCTCGACGAGATAGATTTCGCAGTTTTTGGGGTCTTTGTCGGTGCAGTCGGCAAGTTTGCCGGGAAGCGTGGTGCTTTCAAGCGCGCTCTTTCTTCTTGCGCTCTCGCGCGCCATACGCGCCGCTTCTCTCGCTCTTTGCGCCGTGATGGTTTTGAGAACGAGTTCTTTGGCTTCTCTGGGATGTTCCTCAAGATAAGAGCCAAAGCCTTCCGTTACGCCCTTTGCGACCGCCTGACGCATACTGCTGTTGCCGAGTTTGGTTTTGGTTTGTCCTTCGAACTGAGGCTCTGCGAGTTTGACGGAAATAACCGCCGTCAAGCCCTCTCTGACGTCCTCACCGCTCAATTTCTCGCTTCCTTTGAGGATGCCTGCCTTCGAGCCGTAATCGTTGATTATCTTCGTCAAAGAGGCTTTGAAGCCGTCAAGATGCGTGCCGCCTTCTTCGGTGTTTATATTGTTTGCAAACGCCAAAATCGTGTCCGAATAACTGTCGTTGTACTGCATCGCGACTTCGATTTCGCTGTCAACGTACTTTTCATCGAAATAAATGACCTCGGGGAAAATGGTTTCCTTGGTCTTGTTCATTTCCTCAACGAAAGAAACGATGCCGCCGTCGTATCGGAACACTTCTCTGCGTTCGGGCTCGATGCGCTCGTCTGCAAGTTCGATGGTGAGACCCTTGTTGAGATACGCAAGTTCACGCAAACGAGTTTTCATCGTGTCGTAGTTGAACTCGAGCGTTTCAAAGATCTCGTCGTCGGGATAGAAGGTGATCGTCGTGCCTGTGTCAGTGGCGTCGCCTACGATTGCCAACGGTTTTTCCGCTATGCCGCGGTTGAAACGAATGCGATAAAGTTTGCCGTTTTGTCTGACTTCGGCAACCAACCACTCGCTCAACGCATTGACGCAAGATACACCTACGCCGTGCAGACCGCCCGAAATCTTGTAGCCGCCGCTTCCGAATTTGCCGCCTGCGTGAAGTTTGGTCAAAACGACTTCGACTGCCGATTTGCCTTCCTTTTCGATAATGCCCGTAGGAATGCCTCTGCCGTTGTCCGTGACGCGAATCGCGCCGTCTTTGAGAATTTCCACGACGATGTGTGTGCAATAGCCTGCAAGCGCCTCGTCTATGGAGTTGTCCACGACTTCGGTCACGAGATGATGCAAGCCTCTCACGTCCGTCGAACCGATATACATGCCGGGACGTTTTCTGACCGGATCAAGCCCTTCGAGAACCTGAATGTCGCCGGCGTCATAACTGTGTTTGACTTCTTCTGCCATTTTTCCTCCTACATAAAATATATTTTAGTAAGTAATATATTATTATTTCAATAATAATAAGTAAAATTATTATAACAACTTATAAACAAAATATCAAGGGTTTTGGCGAAAGTTTTATTTGCGGTTGCCACCGCGTAATTGCTTGCGTGAAGAGCGTTTTTGCTTTACTATGTGGTTATGAGTATTAAAGAAGCACTGAAAACCCCGTCGAATACCGACGAACTCAAGCAATTGTACAAGGACAACGGGCTGGTTTACTACACGCCGAAAGAGGAGTTGTTCAACTCCCTCTCGCACGGACTCGGCGCGGCGGCGGCTCTCGTTTTTATGATTTTTATGTTGCAGAAAGCAAACTCGGCGGCGTCATACGCGACCGCAGTGTTGTCCTGCGCTATGATTGCAATCGAATTCACGGTGTCGGCAATATATCACGGCGTGACGGACATGCGCAAAAAACTGTTGTGGAGAACGCTCGATTTTCCATCCGTCAACCTCAACGTTATCGCGTGCGCAACCGCAACATGCCTTTTGTACGATAACGTTTACGGCTACGTTGCGCTCGGACTCTCTTTTGCAATCGCAATCGTCATATTTGCCCTTTGCATATACAAGTTCGGCGTTTTCAGAAAAGTGTCGGTCGCATCGACGTTCCTAATCGGCGGTCTGATGTTTGCGGCATTCTTCACGGCGTACTTCTCAGAGAAAGGCATATCGCTTGAAACGAGCATGGTTTATCTTGCAGGCCTCGTGTCCTGCCTCCTCGGCGCAGCGGTGTTCGGCGTGCACAAACGCTACGTACATTGCCTGTTCCACGTGTTCGTACTCGTCGGACCGATATTGTTCCTCGTGGCAACCTACCTTCAAATCATCGCGTAAAACAAACGCTCCGCCAAAGTGCAATCACGCTAAAACGGGGCGTTTTAATTTTGCCGCATTCGTTAACTTGTAGACCTTTTTACAGCGCTTTTTTCTAGCATACATTTTTTCAAGCGTCGAAATCGGGTGTGGATATGTTTATATGTGGAATGACGTGAAACGCCACTAAACAGTGGCATATTTGCCAATAATATAACGAGACAACACACGATTGCAACTCTTGAAAACGAAATACGAATATGCCGCGTGCGTATGCGCTACAAGAAGCACGTGGAAGCAAGAATAATCATCGTGAACTCCGTATCGTAAAGCCTTATTACCTTGACATTTCTATAAATTCAGAAAACAAAACGCTGTTTACAGACAGAATCGAACATATAAAACGTAATAAAACCAGCCTATTAAGGATGAGAAAGCGAACACCGTTTTATATCAAAACATCAGAGAAAAGCGTTGCAATTTAAAACCATAGAAATATTGTGAAACAGACAAATTTTTATAGAAAAATTGCGAAACAAATCGAGCGTAAAAATTCAGGTGAAAGCCCGAGATTTTTCCTGTAAAATTTTACAGGGAGAAAGGACAAAAATTCCGTTTTCTCACACAAAAAACCGCCAAAACCCTACTAAATAGTGGGTTTTTGGCAGTTCTCGTTTCACGTGAAACCGACGACGAAAATTTGATTGTTCCACGTGAAACATATGTTTTTAGGATGATTTTCGAACGGCCGAAACCGATTTTGAGTATGTCAAAACCGTATAAGGGCGATTGTGTTTGTATTGGGGTGTGTTTCATAAATTCAACGCCGTTTTCCCTTCTTTTAATGCCATTGCTTCTCGTGATATATCAGCGGGGTTGCGATAGGCTCATTAATACCGCTTGCTTTCGGTGTTTATGACTTTATACAATCCCGTTTGTTGTGACAAATACCGTAAATTGCGATAAAAACGAAACGCGCTACTTCTCTACTGTTTAGTGGCTCTGTAGGCGTATTTTTCTAAACGTTACACGTGAAACAATCGTAGTGCTTCGGCGCAAAAAGTAAAATGCGCAATCGGCTTTCTTTCAATATTGATTTTTGATGCCGCTAATGATACAATTGTGTTATGCGTGATTCTGACACTCGCAATCGCAAGTAGCATTGAAGCGATGAATAAACCATCCGAAAAATATCTTATAAAACTGATGACAGATGCAAACGGTCGGTTTGCCGAGTTTGCATGTGATACTCTTGACGTTTCAAGTGTAAATATAACATATATTCGCACAATGAAACAGAATAATATGGGAATTATGGACGGCGCGCGTTCTCTTGCCGAAATGAAAAGATATAACTTGGAAGAATCTTCACACATAAATCCGACTTGCAAATACTATAATAAATTTTATAAAAAAGACGGCACTGTGAAGAAGATTGAGTGTTTTGTCGGAGGGCATAATGATATAGACGTTGTTTATGTGGCGCATTATGAAGATAATCATCGCTACCTTTTCCCGTATTTTTCAAACCTGGAAAAAGCAGTAGGAAACTATGTTATTGTAACAAGATACGACGGGGAAAACGTCATGGAAGAATATATGGTAAACAGCGGGCAAATCGTATATGATAATTATGATTACTCAAATCCGATTGAAATCGGATACTATTGCATAAATTTCGTTCCGAACGGCAGCGTGCCGATATTGGCAGAATCGGAAGGGGTGTATGACACCAACACTCTGACATACCACTCCATACGCAATTTCGTTTGGTTTGAGAAATAACAACATTTTTATTATCGTGCCGTTTATCTCGATTCGCGACACATTTATTATTGGATTTCCTTTGATTTGATAGAAATTGCATTTTTGATTTTCTATAGGTTACACGTGAAACAATTGCGATAAAAGCATCGCTTATCTCCACATGGATTTCATATATTATTACGAGTGCCGACTAAGTAATTGGCGCGTTTTGTGAGATAGATTTTACCTGCAAATCTAACGTATTATGACTTTATTGAGAATTGAAACGTTTTGGCGTTATAGAATGGCGCCAAAGATTGAAAAACGCATGCGAGGGAGATACCGTATATATTTATTTGTCAGCGCCGCAAAGTTATATTGCTTTCAAATGCGTTGTCGAAAAGACGAATATCCGACGTGATAATTGTGAAATCGACGATTCTAACTATTTTAGGGACGACACTCTCAAGGCTGTTCCGCTATATATGAGATTGAGACCTATAAAGGAATATGCGCCTGAAGAGATTACGGGAAAAACGATGCGAGACGCGGGAATACCGAGAGCCAAAGACAAGTAAACGACACATTGTCCGAACTTATCGGAAGTTGCAATAATACATATTAGTTTACAAGTAAACTAATATGTATGATTGGGTTTTTCTTCGTTTATTGAAGTTTTATCGCTTCAGTGTTGGTTTACGGGCGGAAGAGAGGTTGAGCCGTCTTTGAGTGCCTTGAGTATCTCGGGCAGTATCTTTTCGTAGCCGGCAACGCCTTTTTCGACGATGGAGAGGAAACTTACGTTTGCGCCATCGTCCGCTTTGTCGCTCACGACTTTCACCGAGAAAAGCGGCAGATTGTTTCTCTCGCACGCAATCGCGATGCCTGCAAGTTCCATTTCGCAAATATCCGCGCCGAATTCTTTTGCAAGACGATGCTTTTCGTCGTTGCTCGTGACGAATACGTCGCCGCTTGCAACCGTGACAAGTTTCATTTGCTTGCCGATATTTGCAAGCGCGTTGCTAATGAGCGTTTCGTCGAGATAGAAATAGTTGTCGCGCATGCCGCTGTACTGACCGACGCTCCTGTCCGTGTCTACGCCCGTGACGTCAAACTGATAGTGTACGACGCGCCTTGGTACGACGAGTTCGCAAAGATCGAGATTTTTGTTCACCGCGCCGACGAATCCGAAGTTGAGCACCGCCTCTACGTCAAAAAGGTCGACGAGCAGTTGTACCGCAAGCGCCGCTTTGATTTCGCCTACGCCCGACGTCGCAAGATATATCGTGTCGCCGTCGTATTCGATCTGGCTTATCGCAACGCCCGATATGGTGTTTTGCGCCACGACGTTGCCGAGTTTTTTGAAGATGGGAAGAGTCTCTTCCGCCATTGCCGTTATGATTGCAATTCTCATACTGCGCTCCAAAATCTTATTTACTATATTTTAGCACGTTTTGAAAATAAGTTCAATATTTCAAAAAAGTATTGAGATTTTATCATTCTTTTTAGGTTTCGTTTTCTTAATTCCGCTTCGTTTTTGAATCGACGGCATAACGTCGGTTTTGCACGATTTTGAAAACGGCGGGTGTATCGTTGTTTTCCGCGCTTTTGAAAATCACGTCATTTCGTTGAAAATCATTCGGAAAAATGATATGCTGATAAAAAGGAGTTTTTATGGACACGGCATACCTCGTAGAATGTGCAAAACAAATCGGCGTCGATCTCTCACCCTCGCAAATTCAAAAACTCGAGGGATATTTCGGTATGGTGGTTGAGAGCAACAAGTCTTTCAATCTCACCGCTATCACAGAGGAAAAGGATTTCGTCGTCAAACATATTCAGGATTCGCTCGCGGGCGTTTCGCTTATCGGCAGCGGTGCAAAACTGCTGGATATAGGCGCGGGCGCCGGGTTCCCGAGTATGCCTATCGCTATCGCAAGAGAGGACGTGTCCGTCACCGCTCTCGACTCGACCGCAAAAAAAATGACGTTCCTTGCCTCGTGTGCAAAAAATCTCGGGGTCGAAAATCTCCGCACGATAAGCGCAAGGGCAGAAGATAAAAAGGATCTGTTCGGCACGTTCGACGTCGTCACGGCAAGAGCGGTGTCGTCACTGCCCGTACTTTTGGAACTCGCTATGCCGTTTTTGAAGGTCGGAGGCAGATTCGTTGCCTATAAGACGGACGAGAGCGAACTCGAAAACGCTATAAACGCTCAAAAAGTGCTTTGCGCAAAACATACCGACACGAATAGTCTGACTCTTGCCAACGGCGAAAAGCGAGCGCTTTTGGTTTTTGAAAAAACCGCTCCGACTCCAAAACAGTACCCGAGGCAGTACGGAGTGATAAAGAAGAAACCGCTTTGAGAATTAATAATGAACGTCCGTAAACTCTAAATACCTCTTTTCTCACGTGTTTTGTTCTTCCGCTACAAGAGTGAGCGTTTAGTACCTTAAATGCAACTTTCCCTTTCCTCACGTGTTTTCCCTATCGCCGTTCCCCCTCTACACTACGTTTGAGGGAACCCACGGCGACCGCGTAGCGGGGGACAACACTCGGTGCTCGCATAGATAAGTATCGCCCCCTTGTTATATCACTGCGCTTTGTGCGCCAGGCGTGGCCAACAACACGGCGCAGTCGCTTGTACTGTTCGTCAAGCTCGACGCTCGCTACGGTCGGCGCCCTGCACCTCCAGTTTCGTCTTCGAATGAGGAAATACCGTGTATGAGAACGCCTTGAATGAGTGAACGTTAATAAGTCCGCTCTACGAGTTCGCGGACGGCGGTTCCATTCAGTCTGCAAACAAGTAGATTCCGTGTACAAGAGCAGATTTTGTCAAAAAATAATTTATGTGAAACTTTTTGTGAAACGTCGTTGAAAATTTCGACACGGTGTGGTATATTGTTTTTATGGCGCAAGTCGTATCCTTTTCTAACCAGAAGGGAGGCGTGGGCAAGACGACCTCGTGCGTAAATCTCGCTTGCTTCGTTGCCTCGCTCGGATACAAAACTTTGCTCGTTGACTTCGACCCTCAAGCCAACGCGACAAGCGCCCTCGGAGTGTTCGACAAAAAAATCGAAAATTCGATATACGACGCGCTTTGCAAAAAAGACGCGACGAGGTGCGTGCGACACGGCAAATACGTCGATTTTATTCCCTCGTCAAGAGATCTTGCCGGGGCGGAACTCGAACTTGCAAACGAAGAAGACAGGGAATACGTGCTTTTGAGCGCGCTAAAGCCACTGAAAGACGAATACGACTTCACGTTTATCGATTGCGCTCCGAGCATCAATCTGACGCTTATCAACGCTCTGTGCGCTTCAAGCGGCGTCATCGTGCCTCTTCAATGCGAATATTTTGCGCTCGAGGGGCTGAATCAGTTGCTGAACACGGTGAGGCTCGTCAAAACGAACCTGAATCCGAATCTGCGACTCGAGGGGATTCTGCTGACTATGTGCGCTCAAACCAAACTGTCGCGCGAAGTCGAAAGCAAAGTGAGAGGCACGTTCAAGGACAAGGTTTTTGAAACGACTATACCTCGCAACGTGCGGCTTGCAGAAGCACCCGGATTCGGAATGACGATAATGGAATTCGACAAATCCTGCTCGGGCGCAAAAGCATACGAAAAACTTGCAAAAGAATATATATCAAAATTTAAGGAGTGAATTATGGCAAACACAAAAGGCGGCCTCGGAACTAAAGGCTTCAATGCACTTTTCAGCGACAATGAAGAAAACGTCAAAGTCGATATTGCCGACGATATTCAGGCTCAGGAAATCGACATTACGCTCATCGACCGCAATCCAAATCAGCCCAGAAAGACCTTTGACGAGGACAGTTTGAGAGAAATGTCATCGTCCATTGCGACGTACGGCGTTTTGCAACCTCTTCTGCTCGTGAAAACGGACGGCGGAAGATACCTCATCATCGCAGGTGAGCGTCGTTTCAGAGCAAGTTTGCTTGCAGGACTCAAAAAAGTGCCTGCGATTATCCGCGAGTTTACTCCGCAACAAATCCAAGAAATCTCGCTTATCGAGAACTTGCACCGCGAAGACCTCAACGCTATCGAGGCGGCAGAAGGTATGCGCGAACTTATGGACAACCACGGTCTTACGCAAGAGGAAGTGGCAAACCGCATCGGCAAATCTCGTCCGTACGTCACCAATACTCTTCGACTTTTGCAACTCCCCGAAGAAGTCACCGCTCTGGTAAGAGAAGGCAAACTCTCGCCCGGTCACGCAAGAACCCTCATCTCAATCGACGACAAGGACTATCTCGTCACGCTTGCAAATCAGGCTTGCGACAACAAACTCTCCGTGCGCGACCTTGAAAACCGCGTACGCTTGTACTTCACGAGAAAAGCCATTCCGTCGGGCCCGAGAGATACAAAAGCGTTGCCGCTCGAACTCAAAGAATTCGTGGGCGATATGAAACGCATTTTCGCAACAAAGGTCAAACTCGTGGGCAACGATCAAAAGGGAAGAATCACCATTGACTATTTCAACAAGGACGACCTTGACAGAATCTATGCGTTGATTCAACTCTTGAAGTATAACGATAAACTGTGAGTTTTAATTAATACTGAATAATGAATAATTAATAATTGTGGGAGGGGCGCTGCCCCTCACCTCGATTTGATAAATAATAATAAGATAACGGAACGCGCACTTTATGTGCGCGTTTTATAGTTGTTAAGTGTTTGTTTTGTTATTTTCTTAGCAATAGTAGTTGATTAGGGGTGTGGGCAAAGCCCACCCGCAATTATTCATTATTCATTATTAATTATTAATTACTTTCCCGTCGCTTATGCGGATTTGCTTGGCAGGGTTGGGCAAAGTGTACTCCGTGCAGGTGAGGATGGTTTGAAAACCTTTGGTCATCTCCAAAAGAAGCGTTTGTCGGGTGTTGTCGAGTTCGGAAAGGACGTCGTCGAGAAGCAATACGGGCGGCTCGCCTATCTCGTTTTTGTAGATGACCACTTCGCCCAGTTTCATCGCAAGCGCAATGGTGCGCTGTTGTCCTTGGGAGGCGAATTTGCGGCTGTCCTTGCCGTTTATCTCTATCTTTATGTCGTCGCGGTGAGGTCCGACGGTGGAAAATCCGAGATCCTTGTCCTTTTGTCTTGCGGCAACGATTGCTTCGTACAACTCTTTTTGCAAGTCCGTTTTCTCGGTTTTCGCTCCGCACTCGTATGAGAGGGTGAGGGCCTCTTTTTCACTGCTGAGCGCACTATGAAATTTGCCTGCGGCGTCGTTGAGCGTGGCTATGTATTCCATACGCTTTTGTATGATAACCGCGCCTTCCTTTGCAAGCCCGAGATCCCACACGTCGAGCATATCGTCGATATTGGGGTTGAACTTGTATTCTTTGAGAAGATTGTTCTTTTGTTTGAGAGTTTTGTTGTAGCGTTGAAGCGCAAGGAAATACGCTTTTTGCTGTTGCGAAAGACCTACGTCGAGGAATCTTCTTCTTTCGTTGGGGGATTCCTTGACGAGTTTCATCTCGTCGGGAGAGAAAAACACCACTCCGAGCACGCCCAAAAGTTCGCCTGCGCGATTGACGGGGATTCCGTCCACGGCAACTTTCTTTTTGCCTTGCTCGTCTATCTGCAAACAAATGGAGTGTTTGCGGAATTTCTTTTCGATATTGAGCTTGATTTGCGCTTTGCTTTGCCCGAGCAAAATCATTTCCTTATCCTTGGTGGTGCGAGGGGAGTGGAAAACCGAGCAAAGATACACGCTTTCGAGCATATTCGTTTTGCCGCTGGCGTTTTTTCCGTACAAAACGTTGAGCCCGTCGTCGAACTCGACGAGGGCGTACGGATAATTTCTGAAGTTTTTCAGTTCCAGCGAAAGAATTTTCATACACTACAAGTATAACCCGAGAGCGGTTTTTTTTCAACATCTTGTGTTTAAGTTTTCTTTTTTGGATTTCGCTTGAAAAATTTGTCGATTTTGTTATAATCGTATCTATGATTAATATAGAAGAATTTTGGGATGACGCAAAAAACGACTTGTCGATTTCCATTCAAGCGATAAGTTACGAGGTTTGGATTGATAAACTCGAACCCGTATGTTTCGTTGACAACGCAATCGTGCTTGCCACAATTTCCGCAAACGCAAAAAAAACCATAGATTCGAGATACCGCGACACAATTAAGGACGTGGTGTCTTCGCTCAATCCGCAAATTAAGGACGTCATTATCATCACGCCCGACAAAAAGGCGGAATATTTGAGCAAACAGACGGTTTTTATCGAAGACCAGGGCTTCGTCACAAACTTCACTCCCGAAGAGAAGGGCAAGAAAAAATGCCCGTTCCAAGAAAAATATACCTTTGAAAACTTCGTCGAGGGCAAATCGAATTCATACGCGCTTGCCGCTTGCAAGACGATTGCCGAGCATCCCGGCACGAGTTTCAACCCCTTGTTTATCTACTCGGGCGTAGGTCTTGGAAAAACCCACCTTTTGCACGCAATAGGAAATTATCTTTACAAGTATAAAAAGAGCACAAACGTGCTTTACGTCAGCGCGGAAGCACTCGTGAGCGAACTTATCAACGTCATACGCAACAAGTCCAACGAGGAAAACAACAAGTTCAGAGAAAAATATCGCTCTTGCGACGTTCTGATGGTGGACGACGTGCAGTTTTTGATAGGTAAGGAAGCCACGCAGGAAGCGTTCTTCCACATTTTCAACGACCTTTATCAAGAAAACAAGCAGATTATCCTCACCTCCGACCGCGCGCCAAAGGATTTGACCACACTCTCTGACAGACTGCGCACTCGCTTCGGTTGCGGTCTTACCGTGGATATTCAAGTGCCCGACACCGAAACGAGAGTGGCTATTCTCAAAAACAAAGCCGCTCAATCTAAATTCGTACTAAAAGACGACGTTGCAGAGTTTATTGCCGAAATTTCGCCCTCCAACATAAGAGAAATGGAAGGCTTGCTCAACAGAGTTATCTTCTTCAGTTCGCTCACAAACAGCCCCGTATGCACCGTTGACGTGGCTAAAGAGGCTATAGGCGGTTTCCTCGAAGAGAAAAACGACACGATTGACGCAAGCGGAATCATCGACGCCGTGTGCAAATACTTCAAGATCTCTTCGGCTGATATAATTTCAAAAAAGAAAACCAAAAATATCGTCGAACCGAGAATGATCGCAATCTATCTCATAACGGAACTTTTGCCCATGCCGCTCGTGCAAATCGGGGAATTGTTCGGGGGAAGAGATCACACCACCGTCATTCACGCACGTGACAAAATCAGTGAAGAGATAAAATCAAATCCTCGTATCAAAGTCACCGTCGCGGATATAAGAAATATGATTCTCAACAGATAACGAAATAATAAAAACAATACAAAAAGCGTGCGAAAAGCACGCTTTTTTGGTGATAAAACTCATATCGCTTTATTTTTTTCTTCTTTGTTTCCGTTCATTTTGAGGTAAAGATTTTTGATTGCGACAAGCCCTGCGCTCTCGCCGTTTTCAACCGCTTTGCCGTACGCTTCGATTGCTTTTTTATAGTCCTTTTTCACGCCGAAACCGTTTTCGTAGCACAAGCCGAGATTGTAGTACGCAATACCGGAATTCGTACTCTTGACTGCTTCACGGAAGCACTTTACCGCTTCTTTCGGGTTTCTTTCAACGCCTTTGCCTTGCAGATAGCAAAGTCCGAGATTTATCACCGCTTCTTCCTCGCCGAGATAATACGCAGACTTGAAATACTCGAACGCTTTTTTGTATGCGGATTCGGTTTTGACGGTGTAGAGGTTGTAAAGTCCCATTTGCACGCACGCCATAGGATTTTCGCCTTTCGCGCTCTTTTTGAGCCAGAATACTGCTTTGTCTTTGTCTGCCGTCAAGCCGTAATAGCCGTAAGCATACGACATGCCGAGATTGTATTGGGCGGCGGCGTTGCCGAGTTTTGCGGCTTTTTTGAAGAGTTTTAGCGCGGTTTTCTCGTCTCGCTCCAAGCCGAGTTCGTCGCCGAGATACGCTTCCGCCATTCGTTCGATTGCGTCCGGAAAGTCCATTTCCATTGCCATCTGATAATAGAACAGCGCATTTTTGTAATCGGCTTTTTTGGTTTCGTAAATCGTCGCCATACACCAATAAACGCCGACATAATCCAAATCGCA
>JBNMJA010000007.1:0-28427 GCA_050873585.1 Bacillota bacterium
CGGCGTAATCGCTTGTCGTACTCTTGTCGATGCCTGCTTTCACCTCGTCGAGAACGGGGTCTATATCGAAGTCGAGCCCGAGCGCGCAAACGATATCCTTGAAGCGTTTTCTTATCACTTCAAAAGATTGCGTGCAGTTGCCCTTTTCCTTTTTTTCGTTGAAGCAAGCGTACAGCGCGTCGGTGACCTTGACGTCTGCGGCGTTTCGCTTCCCCGGGGCGGAAACGACGATATATTTTCTTTTAGGATCGCTTTTGACGATATCGACGACTCGCGAAATGGTTTCGCCGTTCGCCATAGACGTTCCACCGAATTTGCAAACTTTCATATTTTGACCTTATATTATTCTATGCACCAAAAAGTGCGACGGCAATCGAAAGCGGATATTTATCTGATTTTTTTTGCCTCGAAGTAGTATCTCTTCTCTTCCGCTTCGCCCATCGAGAACGCCTTGCGGCAGAGCGTGCCGTTTTTGAGGACGTAACCGAAAAGCTCGTCCTTTTCGATTTTGGGCATTGCGATTGCAACGCCTACGTTGTGCGCCGCCACGTCCTTGAGATGCTCTATGCCGTGGATATAGTCCACCGAACACTCGCTATGTTCTTTGAGATAGGCGTCGATTGCGTCTTGAATATCCTTGATTGCCTTTGCGCCGATAATGTCCACTCTCAGCGTATACTTGCCGTTTTTGTCAAACGCTTCTATCGTCTTTTCGCCCGACAGTGCGGATTGGAGATATTCGACGAAATCCTCTTTTGCGCCGAACACGAAGCGATGGATAGGCTCGAATACAATGCCGTCGTCGTGAAGATTTTCAACCTCGCAAAGTGCAAATCTGGCAGGATGAACTGCCTTTTGCGCATCGGTTAACCCCTCTTTTATGCGATTCCAGTGCGCTTGCGCCGTTGCGAGAGAGTGGTTGCCGTCACCCACCGCAAAGATAAAGTCGTTGGTTTTTTCGCCGTAGAGGTCTTGCACGGAATCGACGTATTTTTCAAAAACGTCAATGACTTTTTGCGCGTCGATTCTGTATCCTTCGAGATGTCCGCCGCCCATATTGAGATCGAAGTCGTACACTTTTTCGAGATCGGCTCTGCTCTCCCATATAGGCTCTATGACACGGTGCTTTCTGTCGTCGATGAGCAACATAATGTGCGGAAGTTCAACGAGCGCGTCCTGTCTTATTTTAAGGCGAGGGGGAATTCTGTCGAGAACCACACCCTCCGTCGAACGCACGTAGGCGTGGGACGGATGCGTAAAACAATAGTCCTCGAGATCGATTGCAAGCACTATGCCGAGCCTAGATACGCCGCTTGCAGTGGTGCGCTTGCATACGATAAAACTGTCTTCGAGGGTTTTGAAAACTCCGCCGTCGAGATACTCTCTCATGATGCGGTTGATGTTTTCGATTCTTTCTTCCTTGTCGTCGTCCTCGAGATACGCTTCGGGGAAAATGAGTTTGAGCGTGCTCTTTGCATTGCCGACGTAGCGTTCGAGTCTATGCCAATACTCCCTTTCAGAAGTGAACTGGTCGCAAGCGACCACAGACCATTTTTCATGCTCGCAACCGCTTGGCACGAGAATATCGCAACTTCTTATGGTTCTCATTCGAATCTCCTGTTTCTGCGGATTCTGCCGCCGATTTTACGATTTGCGTGTGCTTCTCTGAGTGCGATTGCCGTGGGTGAAATGCCGTACGCTTCCTCGATTTCGTCTTTGAGTTTGTCCATGGTCATATAGCGTTTGATTTCGCCGTGTTTGACGACGGAGATTATGCCCGTTTCCTCGCTGACGACGATGGAAAGCACGTCGGTGTCCTCGGTGATGCCGATTGCTGCGCGGTGCCTGGTGCCCATCTCTTTGTTGACGTTGCGTTGCGTGAGCGTAAGGAAACACCCTGCCGCGATGATCTTGTTGCCTCTGACAATGACGGCGCCGTCGTGCAAGGGGGCTTTTGTGTTGAAAATGCTCTCGAAAAGCGGCGCGCTGAGCGTTGCGTTGAGGCGCGTGCCCGTGTCGAGAATGTTGTCGTGAATGTCGCCGGCACTGTCGATGATGATGATTGCGCCCACGTCTTGCTTTGCCATATCCTGACAAGCGGTGAGAATTTCCGCAGTGGCATCGCGAAGTTCATCGTCGCTGTTGTGGGTTTCAAAGCCCTTCGACGTCGAAACCTTCTGGAAGAGGTTTTTCAAATCGTTCTGATAGACCACGCAAGAGGCAACGATATCGAAAATCACCACGAAATGCGTGATATACTTTGCAATTGCCAAAACGTTTCCGCCCAACAACTCGGACAGCACGTTGATCAGAACGTCAAGCACCGCGCCGAGCAAGAGAAGGAAAAACACCTTCATGTTGCGCTTGTAAACGAAAAAACTGAGCATAACCGCAAATACCGTCACCAAAACGACCATGTCGATGATGAAGTACAGGTTTACGCCGTCCTTGTACTGAGCAAAATTGTAGTTCATATAACCCTCGCAATCCGAGCACACCCGGAAGTTTAGTTCTAACTTTTATCTTTGGCAGACTTTAAATCAAATGTCAAACTCGTCGAAAACGTGCGAATCGTCGTTTGAATCTCCGTCTTTTTTGTGGACGTGTCGTCTTTCAAACTCGTCGAAAGTGTCGGATATATCGCCTCTTTGATCGTAGCCGCGATCGGAGGGGTGTTTCTCGTAATACTCCTCTCTCGTGTCGGAATCTCTGAATTCGTCCGCTTGCTTTCTGAACGTGATAGACAGCACGATGACCGCAACGAGATACGCAAAGAACACGCATATCGCTATTGCGCTGGAAATCGTCTGAAGCTCGCTCGTCAACTCGCCCGTAACGTATCCCGCATTGTTCAAAATCTCCGCAATTTCTCTTGCAAGTTCCTTATCCGAGCCGATTGCGACGATCGTGAGATTTTCTCCGAGCACGCCTATGCCGTAAAACACCATATAGACCGTTGCGAGAACGGAGAACGAGTTGCGTCTTTCAACGGGATTGAATTTGTACTTCTTTGCAAAAATCCAAAGATACATCGTAAGATACGCCGCCGGCAACAACAAAGCGTCAAGCACCGTTGACGTGACAACGTACACGTTGCCGTCGAGTATGGCAAAACTCTCGATTATGCCGACAATCAGTCTTTCCGCCGCCGTGAAAATCATCACCCAATAGCAGAAATCGTTGCGGGTGATATAGTTGGCGTGACGGCGTGCGCAGATATAATAGAGAATCAGCGCAAGCACGAACGTCACAACCGCAGGTATCAATCCGTAAGTGAAAATGATCGAGAACGTTCCTTTTATCGCATTGAGCCTCGATCCGTCTTGAATCATTGCGTTTACGTCGATGTAAATGGGAAATATATTGCGCACGAACGCCGCAAAAATAAACCCGAGCCAAATCCAAACGTAATATTTTCTGTCTATTTTGTTTTGCATAATATCTCCTTAAATGACGAGCAATTGCAATATCGCCTCGTGGATTGCGCTCACGTCGCCGCGCTTGCCGGTAAGCACGTCGAATTGCAACGAGTGCAAATAATCCACGCATCTTTTGAGCCGCATCTGCGAATAGTTTGCAGACACTTTTCTCAAAAAATACACCGCTCCGCTCTTCATACCGAGCAGTTTGGCAAGGTCGTCGTTGGAAAGTCCCTTGTTGAGTTCGGCGTGAAGCATATTGCGGTACTTGTCGTAAAGTCTGTTGATGATCGTCACGCCGCGGATTCCGTTTTTGAAAAACACGTCGAGCACTTCAAGCGCCTTTGCCGCGTTCTTTTCGCTCACGGCATTGGCAAGTTCGTAGATCTGAAAATCGATATCAGCGCTCACCATCTCGCAAACGTCGATTTTGGTGATCGAGCCGACGCTGTACGATTTGAGTTTTGCGATTTCCGAGGCAATACGAGCCATACTGCCCTGCGTTCTCGAAATAAGTTCGACCGCCGCGTCGCGATCTATGCCGATCTTCGGGTCTTTTGCGCAAAGAGCCTGTATCTCCGAAAGAAGTTCGACGTCGTCAAGGCGAGAACAGTTCACCGTTTGCGCCTTTTTGCTCTTGAAAGATTTTGCAACTTCGTCGTCGCAATCGACGACGAGTACGCCCGTTTCACACGGGTCGTTCAGGTACTTTTCAAACGCCGCTTTGTCGCTTTCGCTCGGAGCGCTCTCAAGCGACAGCACGACAACTTTTCTTTCGTCGAACATAGGGAAAGTGTACGCCGCGTCGATTGCCTCGCTCACGCCGCCGTCGCCCGATACCGCGGAAAAGTTGAAATCGGCATATTCGGGATCGACGACGCTCTTGAAAGAGGCGATAACCTCGTCTTTGAGATAATCGTCGTCACCGCATACGATATAAACGGGCGCAAAACTTGCTTCGCCGTTCGTTATCGATTGAAAATGTTGTTTGAATTCGCCGTATTTCATACCCACACGCATATGCGCACTGCGCAAGATTATTATATGATATTATATAGTAACATTTATCCGCGTATTTGTAAAGTGTGGAAAAATCTCGTTTTCCTAAAATATTGCTAATTAAAAATCCCCGATGATTCGGGGACTTTTTTTACAACACTTTTTTCAAAAACTCTTTGAGTCGGTCGCATTTGGGATTGGTGAAAAACTCTTCGGGCGGCGCTTGTTCGAGTATCTTGCCTTGCGCCATAAAGAGAATCCTCGTGCCGACCTCTCTTGCAAAAGCCATTTCGTGCGTGACGATGACCATCGTCATACCCTCGTCTGCGACTTGTTTGATGAGGTCGAGCACTTCGCCGACCATCTCGGGATCGAGCGCGGAAGTCGGCTCGTCAAAGAGCATAACTTTCGGATTCATCGCAAGCGCACGCGCAATCGCCACGCGCTGTTTCTGCCCGCCGCTCAAAGTCGAGGGATAAACGTCCGCTTTGCTCTCGAGTCCGATGCGCTTCAAAAGTTCGTCCGCGCGCTTGTCTGCCGCCTCTTTAATTTGCTTTTTAGATGTAAATTCGACGGGGGCAATCTCCTTCTTTCCCACGTGTACGGCGTGCGTGATTTTGCGCTCGGTGTTTTCGATTTTCTCGATCAAATCGAGTTTGCGCTTGGTGAGTTTGGGATCGTACGCGGCGTATGATTTTCCGCCGATTTCTTTGATCTGCTTCGTTTCTTCCCAAGCAGAAACTATAGGTTTAAGTTGCGAATTGAGCGAGTCAAGTTTGGTTTTGAGCAATTCGACCTTTTTGTCGAGTTTTGCGTTGTACTTGTCGCCAAAGAGATCAAACCACTTGTTGTAGATAGGCACGAAGGCGTTTTTGCGCTTGGTTTTGCGCATGTTTTTCACGCCTATCTGCACTGGAGCAAGAGTGATATTCTTCTTCACAGTCATATTGGAGAAAAGATTGAATTGCTGAAACACCATTCCCATCTTTTCGCGCTGTTCGTTTATGTCCACTTTGAGGTCTGCAAGGTCTACGCCGTCAAACATAATCTTGCCCGCCGTCGGGTCTTCAAGGCAATTGAGGCATCTCAAAAACGTGGATTTTCCGCCGCCGCTCGGACCTACGATAACCACTCTTTCGCCCTCGTTTATGGTTTCGGTGATGTCGTCAAGCACCAACAAATCGCCGAATTTTTTTGTCAGATTTATAGCACTCAACATAACTTACGCCTCCACGATATATTCCTTTTTCTTTTTGCGAACGTCGATCTTTTTGTAGTTGCGATCGGTTTTTGCCATCTGCTTTTCGACGAGTTTGAGTACGCCCGTAAGCCCCATAACGATGATGAGATACATGCACGCGGCAATCAGCAACGGGAAGAGATAATCAAAGGTTCTCGATTGAATCATTCCCGGCACTTTGCCGAGGTCGAGAATTCCGACGTATCCGACGATTGCCGTTTCTTTGACGAGCGTGATAAACTCGTTGAAAAGCGGCGGAAGCACGTTGCGCACCGCCTGCGGCGTTACGACTTTCACCATAGTTTGTCCCGTGGACATGCCAAGCGAACGCCCCGCTTCCATTTGACCATAGTCAACGCTTTCAAAGCCCGCTCTGACGATTTCGGCAACGTATGCGCCAGAGTTGAGTCCGAAAGTAAGCGCGCCTATCGCGATGCCGTTGTCGGATGAGGCAAGCACAACAAAATACATTATGAAAAGTTGCAAAACGACGGGTGTGCCGCGGATTATCATTATGTACGTTTTTGCTATTGCAGAAAGCACCTTCAGTTTGCCCGTCTTTTTTGAAACGTAGTTTATCATCGCCAATACGACGCCGATAGCAACGCCGATGAGCGTTGCCAAAAACGCGATGAGCAAGGTGTTGCCAAGCCCCTCGAAATAGAGTTTGTATCTGTCGTCGTAGATGAACGCGCGATAAAGACGTTCGGATATGGTTGCCGACAAAATCATAATATCACCCGATTTTCGCCCTTATTTGAGCATCAATTCCGCAGGAATCTTGTCCATAAGGATTGCGTCGATGCGACCGTTTTTGAGGTCTTGAAGAGCAAGCGCGTATTGTTTGTACTGTTTTACGCTCGCGCCTTCCGCTTTGACGAGAATCGTACTCGTCGTGTCGTCGTCGTTTTTGATTTCGTAGGAGTAGCCCTGCCCTTTTGCCGCGCTGATGATAAGGTCTCCGCTCGTGCCTTCCTGCACGCCGACCGTCTTGCCTGCAAGGTCTTTGACGCTCGTGAACTGTCCGTCTTTGGACACGATGACGAGAGTGGAACTCGAATACACGTTGCTGAAATCGACCGCCGCTTTACGCTCGTCGTTGATGGTGATGCCTGCCGCGCCCACTGCGTCGGACGTCGATTGCGCAACGTTGGTGGCAATCACGTCAAACATAACGTCTTTCACTTCGAGTTTTTTGCCGAGGTTGAGGGCAACTTGCGACATGATCGCAACGTCAAGACCAACCACGTTTCCGCCGTAAACGAACTCGTAGGGAGCAAAGCCCGATTCCGTGTACATTGTGAGCGTCTGACTTGCCGAGCCGAAATTCCAACTCGTTTGCAATCCCTCGGGAGCAAGCGCTTTGTCACCGCCCTTTTCTTCGTTGGCAAGCGCGGAATAATAATCCATATATTGATTCATTTTGCCGTTTGCAAGCCACTCGTCGATGACGACGTTCACGGCGTTGAGCAAATCTGCATTGCCCTTCTTCACTGCAATGCCGAAGTCCTCTTGCAAAAGGTCGAGTGCCGCCACGGCTTGAAGATTCGAGTCGCCGTCGTTGCACGCAACGAGTGCGAAACACGCTCCGATTACGGTTGCAATCAACAAAGCGACAAGGCTTATTTTGGTCATTTTTTTCATAGGTTTATATCTCCGAAAAACTTGTATTTCATTTTTACCGACATATAATAACAACCTCGCGGATATTTTGCAATCGATTTTGCATAAATTCTCAAATAATTTTTATATTTTTCAAAATCTATGCATAAATTAATAAATATTCAGCATATTTATGCATTTTATATACATTTATTCGCATAAAAAAACAAATTGACCTCATCCGCAAAATATTTTATTATGATATAGAGATTTTGTAGTATAAATAATAATCGATATATAGCAGGAATCAAGCAAAACAACGCAAAACTACAATCGACCTAAATAGGTAAAATAATAGAATCGATAAACCGCCATGAACGAAATTCTTATCTTAAGCAACGCAAATCATCCCCTTATCGAACAAGCGAAATCGCTCGTTTCGGCGTACGAAAACGAGTACGTAAAATTCAGTTTTCAGACGGCAAAATTGAGCGATGAAAACGTGATTGAAAAAGCGAAATCGGCGCACGCTGTCTTGTTTGTCACGACGACGAAAGAGGAAGATAAAGCGATTGAATCCATCCGCAAAAATCTCAACCTATATGCGCAAATCACGCTTTTATCATCACATATCGATGGCGTAAACCGTGGGTTGTGCATTGTGCAAGACAAAGACGGCGGCATATATCACGGTGAAAAAGGCTTTGGAAACAACCGATCTTTCGGGCGCGAAGCGTACGATATCGAACGCTACAGCGAACTTGAAATCGAGCGCACTGCACGCGTTGCGTACGAGTATACGCAAGAGCGCGCTCGTCACCTTACGCTGTGCGACAAAGCGGATATGCTCAACTCCTCTAAACTTTGGCGCAAAGTCGTTGCCGACGTCAACGAAGACTATCCTTTCGTAACCGTCGATATGCAAGATATCACCGCCACCGCAAAAGCGATTATCGCCAACCCCGAATCTCTCGACGCCATCGTGACGACCGCCCTTTTCGGCGATATACTCACCTCGGTTGCCACGAGCGTTTTTGCCAGCGCACCCTCGATAAGTTTTGTGGGAGATACCCCTCTTGCAATGTACGGCTTTAGTCTTTGCGAGCAGCGCAACGTATCGCAAAACTCAATGGAATCTCTCATCCGTTTCGCAATGCAAAACTCATTCGGAATCGAATGATATAGTTGAAAACAAATGCGCCTCTGTTTTCAGAGGCGCATTTGTTTATAAGGCGCAATTATTAAAAATGTGAAAAGTGTAATATTGAGATGAAGAACCTTTCTCTTTGTGAAAGGCGTGATATTTGGATGAAGAACAAGAAAGAGCCGTTTTCACAGGCAGGAGCGTACTGAATCGTACGTGACTGTTTGTGGAAACGGCTCTGCCGCAGTTATTCGCCAAATAGCACGCCTTTCAAAAATTGACCGGTGTAGGAATGGGATACATTACTTACCTCCTCCGGCGTTCCTTGCGCTACTATAGTGCCGCCACGGTCGCCGCCGTCGGGACCGAGGTCGATGACGTTGTCGGCAACTTTGATGACGTCGAGATTGTGCTCGATGACGAGGACGGTGTTGCCTTGCTCGACGAGACGGTCGAGAATGGTGATGAGTTTTGCAACGTCGTGGGTGTGAAGTCCGGTGGTGGGTTCGTCGAGGATATAGACGGTTTTGCCGGTGGAACGACGAGAGAGTTCGGTTGCAAGTTTGACGCGTTGCGCTTCGCCGCCGCTCAATGTGGTCGAGGACTGACCGAGTTTGACGTAGCCCAAACCGACGTCGTTGAGCGTTTTGATTTTGTTTTTGATTTTCGGGATATTCGCAAAAAATTCGGTGGCTTCTTCGATGGTCATATCGAGAACGTCGCTGATATTCTTGCCTTTGTAGCGAACTTCGAGCGTTTCGCGGTTGTATCTTGCGCCTTTGCACACCTCGCAAGGCACGTACACGTCGGGAAGGAAGTGCATTTCGATTTTGATGATGCCGTCGCCGCTGCAATGCTCGCATCTGCCGCCGCTGACGTTGAACGAAAATCTGCCTGCGGTGTAGCCTCTGGCTTTCGAGTCGGGAAGCGAGGCGAACAGTTCTCTTATATCGCTGAAAACGCCCGTGTAGGTTGCGGGATTGGAGCGCGGCGTTTTGCCTATGGGGCTTTGGTCTATGCAGATGACCTTGTCCACGTTTTCGATGCCCTTGATGCCGTCGCAGTTGCCCTGTCTGACGTTGGAGCGCATAAGCGCGTTGGAGAGCGCGGGGAAAAGCACTTCGTTGACGAGCGAGGATTTTCCGCTTCCCGACACGCCCGTAACGCAGTTGAATACGCCGAGCGGAATCTTGACGTCGACGTTTTTGAGGTTGTTCTGCTTTGCGCCCTTGATCTCGATAAACTTGCCGTTTGAGGAGCGGCGCGCAATGGGAACGGGAATGGAGAGTTCTCCGCTCAAATACTTGCCCGTTATGCTGTCCTTGCTTGCGATGATATCGTCCACACTGCCGCTTGCGACCACTCTTCCGCCGTGCACGCCTGCGCCCACGCCGATATCCACGATATAGTCTGCGTTGCGAATGGTTTCCTCGTCGTGCTCGACGACGATGAGCGTGTTGCCGATATCACGCAGATTTTTGAGGGATTGAAGAAGGCGTTGATTGTCCTTTTGATGCAAGCCGATGCTCGGTTCGTCGAGAATGTACAGCACGCCCGTGAGTCCGCTTCCGATTTGTGTTGCGAGCCTGATACGCTGGGATTCGCCGCCGCTCAAAGTGGTTGCCGAGCGCGAAAGCGTGAGATAGTCAAGTCCGACGTTGATGAGAAAATCAAGCCTTGCGCAGATCTCTTTTACGATTCTGTCCGCGATGAGGTGTTGCGTGTCGGTGAGCTCGAGCGACTGCATAAACTCTTTAAGTTTTGCAATGGACATTTCGGTGAGGTCGAATATGTTTTTGCCCGCGATCGTGACGGCGAGCGCTTCGGGTTTGAGCCTCTTTCCGCCGCACTTGGAGCAAGGCACTTCTTTCATATACTTGGCAATCTCGTTTTTGACGAGTTCGCTGTCAGTTTCGTTGAAGCGGCGCATAAGATTTCTTGCCACGCCCTCGTAACTTGCCTTGTAAAAGCCGCTGAACGTGCGCGAGTTATATTCCATCGGGATACGGTCGCCGTCGTTGCCGTAAAAGATTATGTCGAGAATACTTTGAGGCAAATCTTTGAGCGGCGTATCGAGGGAGAATCCGTACGCCTGCGAAAGAGCCTTAAACTGCATCTGCGACATATGCCCTGCGTCCCAACCGCTCACTTTGATTGCGCCGCCGTTGAGGGATTTGTTCCAGTCGGTGACGAGCAGATTGACGTCGATTTCGTTGCGAAAGCCTAAACCGCCGCACTCGGGGCACGCGCCGTAGGGGTTGTTGAACGAGAACAATCTCGGCGTGAGTTCCTCAAAACTCAAGTCGCAATCGGGGCACGCGTACTTGGTGGAATATAGCACCTCCTCGCCGTCGAAGTCGGCAATCACGAGCCCTTCGGAAAGTTTGATTGCGTTTTCGATTGCGTCGGAGATACGGCGTTGCGCGCCGTCCTTTACGACGATACGATCGATGACCACGCTTATGTTATGCTTTATATTTTTGTCGAGTTTGATTTCTTCGTCGAGAGTATAATTGGTTCCGTCCACCCTGACGCGAACGTAGCCTGCGCGCTTGAACTGCTCGAGTTCTTTGCGGTATTCGCCCTTGCGGCCTCTGACGACGGGAGCGAGAAGTTGAAGTTTTGCGCCTTCTCTTTCCATAATCTTGTCGCAGATCTGATCCACGGTCTGACGCGCGATTTCACGACCGCACTTCGGGCAATGCGGCGTGCCGATTCTTGCGAAAAGAAGACGGAAATAATCGTATATTTCCGTCACCGTCCCCACGGTAGAACGAGGGTTGTGCGAAGTGGTTTTTTGGTCGATGGACACTGCGGGAGAGAGCCCCTCGATATAGTCTACGTCCGGTTTTTGCATCTGTCCGAGGAACATACGCGCATAACTCGAAAGACTTTCGACGTAGCGTCTTTGCCCCTCTGCGAAAATGGTGTCGAAAGCAAGCGAGGATTTGCCGCTTCCGCTCAATCCCGTAAACACCACGAGTTTGTCGCGCGGTATTTCGAGGTCGATATTTTTGAGGTTGTTTTCCCTTGCCCCTTTTACGATAATTTTGTCGATACTCATATTTTTACTCTTCTATTATGTTCTTCTACTGCGATTTTCAACTGAGTTTTTTGATTTGTTTTTTGAGGTCGTTGAGTTCGTCGCGGATAAGAATTGCCTTCTCGAAATCGAGTTGCGCGGCGGCAGTTTGCATAAGACCTTTGAGGCGTTCGACTTCCTTAATCATATCTTTAACGCTCAATTTCTCGTCGTGAACTGCCTTTTTGGTGATTTCGAGCGAATTTTTGATTGCGCTCACGACAGTCTTGGGCACTATGCCGTGCGCCTTGTTGTACTCGTCCTGAATCTTCCTTCGGCGCATGGTTTCGTCGTAGGCTCTTTGCATGCTCTGCGTCATCGTGTCGGCGTACATAACAACTCTGCCCTTGTCGTTTCTCGCCGCTCTGCCTATGGTCTGAATGAGTGCGCTTTCGCTTCTCAAAAAGCCTTCCTTGTCGGCGTCGAGAATGGCGACGAGTTGCACTTCGGGAAGGTCAAGACCTTCACGCAAAAGGTTGATACCCACAAGCACGTCGAACTCGCCCTCTCTCAATCCTTTGACTATATCGATGCGCTCGAGCGTGTCTATGTCCGAGTGCATATAACGCACCTTGATTCCGACTTCTTTGAGGTAGTCGGTGAGGTTTTCCGCCATCTTTTTGGTGAGGGTGGTCACAAGCACTCTGCCCTTGTTTTTGACCACGGCGTTTATCTCGCCGATGAGGTCGTCTATCTGACCTTCGATAGGCTTGATTTCGATCTCGGGGTCGAGAAGTCCCGTCGGGCGAATAATCTGCTCCGCAACGAGATCTGCTCTTTCGAGTTCATACTGCGCAGGCGTTGCCGACATACACACGAGTTGGCGTATGCGCGCGTCGAATTCCTCGAAACGGAGAGGTCTGTTGTCGTAGGCGGACGGGAGTCTGAACCCGTATTCGACGAGGTTGTCCTTTCTTGCTCTGTCGCCGTTATACATAGCGCGGATTTGCGGGATGGTCATATGACTTTCGTCGATAAACGTGATGAAATCCTTGCCGAAGAAGTCGAGGAGCGTATACGGCGCTTGCCCCGGCTGTCTGCCGTCGAAATAGCGCGAATAGTTTTCGATTCCACTGCAATATCCCACTTCCCTTATCATCTCGACGTCGTAGTTGACTCTCTCGTCTATACGTTGCGCCTCGATGAGTTTTCCTCTCTCCTCGAAGTACTTGACTCGCTCTTGCTTGTCGAGCATAATGCGGCGCAAAATGGCTTCCTTGTCGCCGCTTATGACGTACTGCGTTGCAGGGAAAATAAGTGTATGTTTGAGTTCGTTGAGCACCTTGGAGGTCGTGCCGTCGATTTCGCAAATGCGCTCGATCGTATCTCCGAACATTTCCACGCGAATTGCCACTTCCGAACTGGTTGAGGGGAAGATGTCCACCGTATCCCCTCTCATTCTGAAAGTGGAGCGTACGAAGTCGATATCGGCGCGCTTGTATTGTATATCAACGAGTCGCCTTGCAAGTTCGTCGCGATCGATTTCGTCGCCCTCGCGCAGAGAAATGGAGTTTTCAAAATAGTCCGTCGGCGCGCCCAAACCGTATATGCACGACACGCTCGCAACGACTATGGTGTCCTCTCTCTCGCAAAGCGACGCGGTTGCCGAGTTGCGAAGTTTGTCGATTTCCTCGTTGACTTGCAAATCCTTTTCGATATAGGTGTCCGTGCGCGGAATGTACGCCTCGGGCTGATAATAGTCGTAATAAGAAACGAAAAACTCCACTCTGTTTTTGGGGAAAAACTCGCGGAGTTCGTTGCAAAGTTGAGCGGCGAGCGTCTTGTTGTGCGCAATCACGAGCGTGGGCTTTTGCATACGCTCGATAATATTCGCCATAGTAAAAGTTTTGCCCGAGCCCGTAACGCCCAGCAAAACTTCCGTGTTGAATCCGTCCTTAAGACCTTCAACGATTTTTTCTATTGCCTCGGGTTGATCGCCCGTGGGTTTGTATTTGCTTACAAGTTCAAATTTCATCTATTTCAAATCTCATTGTCCGAGCAAGAACGCAACCAACTGGCGTATGCCAACGCCTATGAGTGCGGTCACGACGCTCAGCCCCAGCGTAAGCAGAATCTTGAACACGAGATTGCTCTTGAACGCACGTTCCACTCTTGCAAACTGAAGCCCCTTCTTTTGCATATTGATGCAGTACACCAACTCGCCTTTCTTGTCCGAGCGCGTGATGTCGAAGTAGTCGTCGATTTCGAGATTGCGAAGCGTGGTGTCGAGCTCGTCCTCTTCGATGGGCAAATCGAGCGGCAGTTTCTCAAAAATTTCAATGGGCGTGATAAGACAAGAGCCGTTCTGTTTGTCCGCCTCCTGATAGATGACTCTCATCACCGCTTTTTCTTTTTTTGTCAAGACGTGCTGTCTATCAACCTGCACTTGCATCTTTTATACGCTATTCCTTTACTTTAATAAGAAAGTCTACTTGAATTTGAACTTTCCCCCTTCCTCACGTGTTTCCCCAACCGCCGTTCCCCCTCTGCACTTTGTTTGAGGGAACCCACGGCGTCCGCTCTGCGTGGGGCAACACTCGGCACTCGCATAGATAGGGACATTTCTCTACTTGTGCCACTGCGCTTTGTGCGCCAGCTTCGCAACAACACGGCGCAGTCGCTTGTACTATCCGTCAAGCTCGACGCTCGCTTCCTCGCCGCCTTGCGACTCCAATTCCGTCTTCGAAGTTGCTCATCCCGTTTATAAGTCTCACAGTTTTGCTCATAAGAACTTTATGAGCAAAACTGTTATTGTCGCAACTATTGCGCTGCCCACAAGACTGCCTAAAAACGACGCGAGGAACAATACGCCCTTGCCCACCGTTTTTTCGGCTTTTTCTTTGACGGTTTTCTTTTGATAAAGAGTGCGCTCCTGCGGCTTTTCTTCCTCCGCTTGCGGCGCTTGCACGACGGGCTTTTGCACTTCCTCGATGCGTTTGACAACGCTGAGGCAGTATTCGTCGGGAGTAAAATATTTGACGAGGATATATTCTCTGTCTTTGAGTTCTCTTATGATGGAGGACAGTTGCACTTTGGAGAGCGTCAAACCTTGCGGGATTCTTTCAAGAATCTCGTCCGCTTCGATGATTTTGTACACTTCCTCTTCGCCTGCGATATTGCGAATGATATCGTACACCGTTTGACATTCGAGTCCGAGCATAAATACCTCCTTATTCTTTCTAAAATGTTAGCATATTATTATAAATATAGCAATGTTTTTTTCAAAATCGCACTCTAAAATTCTGTCCGTTCGCATTCGTTTTTCACACAATATGTCGTTTTTCTGCGCAATAATAGGTGAAAGCAGGCGTTGACAACACATATTATCTATGATAGAGTGAAATTGTCGATATAAACTATCGAAGTGGCATATATTTTTGGTATCGAGCGTTGCTCGAAAATAGTGAAACGGGAGACTTTTTATGAAAAAGAAATTTGCACTCATTCTTACAACTTGTCTTTTGCTGACGATGCTAATGACGGCATTTGTCGCATGCAATAATACCGTAACTTTGAGAATATATAGACTCGAATTGTATGATGCAAAGAATGGGAATATTTCTACACCGTCTCTAATATATCAAATTAACAATGGGCACCCGTTCACTGTATCCGAATACAAAGATATAATCGTTAAGGACGATAAAATATATGGTGCTCCACTATATTTAGGTTTTTATTCTGATAAACAATGTACAAAGAAAGTGCACCCGGACACAAAGTTTAGCAAGGATACAGATTTATACACATTGGTTGTCTTTTCCGGAGCAGATTTGTTCCTTATAAAATTTGTGTTTGAAGGGCAAGAGTATATGTTTTATCAATCTTTTCAAGTCCCTATTACAATCGATGATTTTGTTGTTTCCGCATACGGTAAAGAATTGGACCGTACAAAACTGCACTTCTTTAGTGATGAAGCAATGACAAACGAAATCGAAATTATAGGGAAAACTTATGATGAACTTGTGCTTGAAGAAACGACTCTATTTTACCAAAATGAAAAAACGGTATATATAAAACTTTCGTAGAAACAGAAATAGGAGGTATTCAAATAACTATAAGAATTTAACAAATGCGCAACAAACGGTTTGCGCTTGCCAATTGAGCAGTCACGAACACAGGTATCATTATGATAGCGCAACCTCAACGGGTCACAGAAGATATTGTTATTGCGGAGCTTCGTCTTATGAATCGCACACGTTTTCCGGAGAGGCTGGCAGATTTGTGTTCTGCGGGTATTGTAACTATAGAAAATTAAACGATGGTGAAATCATTGATATTCCAAATCCATATTCAACGCCCGAAATTCTTGAAGATATGGAAAGAATAAAGGACGAAATCGGCAAGAATCAATATCTTATGAGTGCATAACGTACTATGCCCTATAAACACAAAAGCAAGCGTTGAACGCTTGCTTTTGTGTTTATAAAACGTGTTTTAGGGCAAAATCAGTCGTTTCTGTTTTGTTGGATTTGAAGCGACAGCAGTGCGAGCGACGAGGCAAGATCCTCGTTTTTGAGTGCTACGTTCGAGGGGATATTGAGGTGCACTGCGGCAAAGTTCCATATGGCTTTGATGCCTGCGCCGACCATTCTGTCCGCAACCTCTTGCGCCGCATACGAGGGCACTGTGATGATGCCGATCTGAATGTTGAATCTCTCAACGATCTCTTTGAGTTTTGACACGTCGTAGACGGGTTTGCCGTTGATTTTGGTGTTCACCACTCTTTCGTTGTTGTCGAAAGCCGCCACGATATTCAGTCCGTAGTTTTCAAAACCGCCGTAGCCGAGAAACGCTTTTCCGAGTCCTCCCACGCCGACCAAAACGGCGTCGTGAGTGTTGTTGTAACCGAGAAAACTTTCAAGGTCCGCAATGATCTCTTTGGTGACGTAACCCATTTTGGGTTTGCCTGCCACGCTCGATACAAGGGCGATATCTTTTCTCACCTGCACGGGATTGAGGTTGAGTCCGTTTGCAATGGTTGTGCTTGACACGGTTGCGACGTTGAGTTTGTCGAGTTGATACAAATATTTGAGATAGGACGGCAATCTGTTGAGGGTTGCCTTTGAGATTTCTTTATTGTCTTTCGTCATAAGTCACCTCGTACGTTTTTCGATAAAAATATACCCCTTTCGCGCGCATATGTCAAGTTTCTATCGATATTGGCGTTCAATCGATAAAAATCCCGATATTCTCGCAAAAAAATATGCAATCGATAAAACTCGATTGCATATTTCGTTTGTTTCTTTATTGTGAATTTTCACATTCGACTATTCATTCGCATTTGCCGTCCGAATCGTTGCTGTGCGAATCTTCGTCGTCGTGCGATTTTTCGTTATCGTCGCCCATGGTTTCGGCATTGTCAAACGGCAATGTCGCCACATTGGCGTTTCCCTCGCGCGGAGCATTTTCATCGCAACTATTATCGTTTTGGGCGCGCGATTTACGCTTTCCGTGCGATTTCTTCTTGTTCGCGTTTGAAAAACCGTATTTCTTTTTTATTATGACAAGCGTAATCGCAAGTCCGACGATAATCTGGCATATCGGCAAAAGTATGGACAACAAAATGATGCTCAAGAGCGTTTTCCATGCGCCGCGGCTTCTCCACCCGGGATTTTGGCTTGCGCAGAGCGAAAAAGACAACTCCTCGTCGGGGAGCGTATCGCTATGCCACCGATATCCGCCCTCGACCGTCTCGAAGTCCCCGCTTGCGTCTATCAGATAATAGTTGGTGTTGATCTTGACATTCAAGTCCTTAAAACCGTTCCAAGTGGACGCAGGCGACACTAAATAATTGAACACGTACACCGACGGAGAATGTTCTTCGTCGATATCGGGATACATAGGCGCAACAACCTCGTTGACGATTGTCTGATTGGGCGCAAACGTCATATCGTACTCAAACCAACACAGCAAGTCTCTTTTGACGTTGAGGTGATCGACAATTGCGATTCGCGAACTTGCGGATTTCAAACTCAAGTATGCCGCGTTGTACCAATCCACCTTGCTCACGCCGTAACTCTCGTCGTAGTATTTGAGCGCAAACTCCTCGAAAGTCGTCGCGCTTTCCTCGATTTTTCTTAAAGAGCCGAAAACTTTGTTCTTGCAATCGTAGTCCGAGAAAAATTCCACTCGCTCCGCAAAGTCGATTTCATCGCCTATGGAATAGAAAGTATACTCGTTGCTGTTTCCCATCAAGAACGTAACGAACTGCGTTCCGTCGAGATTTTGCTTGTAAGAGGAATACCCTAAGCCGCAAACTACCGAGCGCGAATCGAGTCCGCCGAGATACATTCTGCAATAGCCGTCGCTTGCGGTGCAGGTGTAAACGTATTTGTGAACGACCTTATCGCGAGTGTAAAAATCGTCCTCGATCATTTCGTCTTTTAGCTTCACGAATTCACTTGCGACAGAAAACGACGTGTCCCGCAACATATACGAAAAGCGCAGATTTCTCTCCACCGTCCGATCGTCGATCTTTACGCCGAATTTGTCAAGCGACGACGGATCGTAAAGAATCTGATCGAGGTATGCTATCGGGAAAATGACGTTGACTTTGGCGGTGAGTTCGCTCGGATTTTTGAACGTGTACTTTGCGCTGACCGAGCCAATTTGAAATCCGTTGAGTTGATCGTCAAACTGAATATCGAAAGTAAGGTCTTCTCGTTCAACGGCGATAGGATTATTCTCAGTGGTGATGAGAACGCCTGCAGAGTCGCGCCCCTCGTAATATCTAAGTGCGGAGTTTGCCTCGCACACCGAGGTGGGAAACGCAATTATAAAAGCGCACGCCGCAATCAGCGCAAGCGCAAACGCTACGCTCAAAAACGCTTTCAACGAAAAAGAGAACGTGCCGAATTTTTTCATTTTCACCTTTTAAACCTCCGCTTTGATATTATAAAACCCGTTTTGCGACAAAATCGCGATTTTGTCACTTCACGGTTATATCGGCAAGTTTGAACGGAATCGCTTTTTTCAATTCGTCCAAAGTGGTTTCTATCTGAAATCCGATTCTTCCGCCCGAGAAGAATATTCTCGGCACTTTTTGCGCGCTTTCGTCAATCGTGGTCTTGAAAAACTTTTTCATTCCGATCGGAGAACAGCCGCCGTGCACGTATCCGGTGAGCGGAAGCAAGTCTTTGGATTTGACCATTTCGACGCTCTTTTCTCTTACGCACGCCGCCGCTTTTTTAAGGTCGAGTTCGCACGCGACGGGAACGACGAAAACGTAGTGTTCGAGGCTTTTGCCGACAGTCACCAAAGTTTTGAAAACCAGACTTTCATCCACACCCAAAAGTGTCGCCGCCTCAACCCCGCTCACTGCTTCGTCTATGCCCAAAACGTGCTCTTTGTATGCGACTTTCTTTTGATCGAGAATCCGCATAGCGTTGGTTTTTTCGATTTTTTCCTTTGCCATAAAAGGTTATTCTTCCTCACTCGTCTGCTCGTCAACTTTGAGCATAATCGCGCATTCGATGCGCTTTTTGAAAAGGTCGCAACCGTACTTGTAAACTCCGTTTACGTCCCCCGTCGCGTTGTATGCGTTTGCGGCGCAACCGCCCGAGCAATACAGCCTTGCCCAGCACTCGTCGCACTCTTTTCTCGAATACGCGTTGCACTTTTTGAATTTGGTTTGGATATCCGTCCTCGTCACGCCCTTCCAGATATCGCCCATAAGGTATTCCTTGTTTCCGACGAATTGGTGGCAGGGATAGAGTTCGCCCGTAGGTGTCACCGCAAGGTATTCCGTGCCGCTTCCGCAACCCGAAATGCGCTTGTAAATGCACGGGCCGCCCTCGAGATTGAGCATATAGTGATAGAACGTGAACGGTTTGCCCTGTTTTCTTCTTTCAATCATCATATCGGCAAGTTTCTCGTATTCTTTGAACACGATTTGCTTGTCGTCCTCGGTGAGCGCATATTTGTCGGTCGGAGGACATACGACGGGTTCCATGCTCAGTTCGTCGAAGCCGAGGTCGAGCATAGTTTGAATATCCTTTGTGAAATCGGGATTCCTATGCGTGAACGTGCCTCGCATATAATAGTTTTTTCCGCCCCTTGCCTTGACGAATTTTTGGAATTTGGGCACGATGATATCGTAACTTCCCACGCCGCCCACGGTCTTTCTGAAGTGGTCGTTTATCTCCTTTCTTCCGTCGAGAGAAAGCACCACGTTGTCCATTTCCTTATTTGCGAAATCGATGACTTCGTCGTCAACGAGCATACCGTTGGTGGTGAGTGTAAAACGGAAATTTTTGCCGTGCTCTTTCTCGATCGAGCGAGCGTACGCCACTAGGTCCTTGACAACCTGCCAGTTCATAAGCGGTTCGCCTCCGAAAAAGTCGACTTCGAGATTGCGGCGCGTTCCGCTGTTTTCCACAAGGAAATCCAAGGCGCGTTTTCCCACTTCGTAGGACATGAGTGCGCGCTCGCCGTGATACTTGCCTTGAGAGGCAAAGCAATATTCGCAGTTGAGATTGCAGGTGTGCGCGACGTGAAGGCACATTGCTTTGAGCACCGTATTGCGTTTTGCCAAAATATCGACGTCGGGTTTGAAGGCGTCTTCAGAAAAAAGTTTGCCCTCTTTTTTGAGTTGTTCCACGTCGTCTATGCACTCGAGCACGTCTGCCTCGCTCACGCCTTGGTCTTTATATTTTTTGCAGATGTCGCTGACGATTTGCTCTTTGCTCGAATTTTCGTACGCGTTGATAATATCGTACGCCACGTCGTCCACGCTGTGTACGCTTCCGCTTGCGGTGTCAAGCACAATGTTGTATCCGTTGAGTTTGAAAGAATGAATCATATCGTTTGATTTGTCCTATATCGTAGCCGGTCGCAAACGGAGCGATTTACCGTCTGCGATTTTACACAAAAAACGCCTAGCATAACTAGGCGATCTTTGCAAAAGTATGTGTTTTGCCAAAAATTATTTTGCAGCCTTTTCGCACTTTTGATTTGCAACGCCGCAAGAAGTTTTGCAAGCAGATTGGCAAGAGGTTTGGCATTCGCCGCAGCCGCCGTTTTGTTTGCTTTCGTTGAGATCGCGCGTTTTCAAAGTTGTAATTCTTTTCATGATAACGACTCCTTACAATTGATATATAGTATTATAAAAACTAATATCCTCTTTGTCAAGAGAAAATCGGGCGTGGGCAGAGCCCACCCGCAATTATTAATTATTAATTATTAATTAATCAATTAGCTGCAACCCAAATCTTTCCGGGGAACTTTCTCGTTTCGCTTGAAACGCTCACACCGCTCTCGTACATAAGCGTAAGGCTTTTCACGGCTTCCTGTCCTATCTTTTCGCCCTTGACGATAAGCGGAGATCCGGGCGGATAAGCCCATACGTTTTCAAGACTCACTCGTCCTGCGGATTTGTCAAAATCGACATATTCGCCGCTTAAAGCGTTCGTTTCGCACGGATTAAATACCTTTTCAGGCAAAATCGGCGCAAGAGTCTTTGTAAGACCGTTGCGCTCGCAAAGAGTGTCGTCGATTGCAAACAGTGCATTTTCGAGCGCGGAAAAGTTCTCTCTCGAATCCCCTGCTCCGCTCATTGCGATTGCGTAATTTACGCCTGCCATTTCGAGTTCTATGCCGTAGACGTTGCGCAAAACCTTTTTGAGTTCCACACCGCTTATAGCCGCTCCCGTGCAAAGAATCACCAACTTGGACTTGTCGAAGGCATACGCCCTTCCGTCTTTTTTGGGGTCGAAAAGAGCAAGTTTGTCGAGTCTTGCAAGCGACTTTTTGCACACGTCTATATTTCTGCTCCAATTCAAAAGCACGTCGTTTCCATCTTCTTTGAGCATACGCACGCACCCGTCGATTGACGACATAAGGACGTAGGATGGCGAACTCGATTGGAAAATCGCAAGATTTTTGTCGAGTTTCGAAACGTCTACCCCCTCCGTACAAACGGACAGCAACGCCGTCTGTGTGAGAGAGGGCAACGTCTTGTGCAAACTGTCGACGACTATATCCGCTCCGAGATTTCTTGCGCTTTCGTGAAACTTTTTGCAAAGTCCCAAATGCGCTCCGTGCGCCTCGTCGACGAACAAAGTCACGCCTCTTTTATGACAGATTTCCGCAATGGATTTGACATCGCTTACGACGCCCTCGTAGGTTGGCGAGGTGATGACGACAAGTTTTGTATCGGGGTTTTCGTCGAGCGCTTTTTTGACATCGAAAGGATTCACCGAGCCGAAAAATCCGTATTCTTCAAAGTAGGTCGGCATAACGTATACGGGGGTGAGCCCGAACACTTCCACTGCGTTGTAAACGGACTTATGGCAGTTGCGCGCAACGAGGATTTTGTCCTTGTAGTCGCAGACCGTGCGGATTGCGGCAAGGATGCCGCCCGTGCTTCCGTTGACCAAAAATCTTGAGTGTTTCGCACCAAAAACATCGGCGGCAAGTTGCTCGGATTCGAGAATGATTCCGTTTGCATCGTTGAGGTTGTCAAAGCCCTCTATTTCGGTTATATCGATTTTCTGCGCGCCGTTGAGATAGGAAAAATCGGCACGCTTGTGCCCGGGCATATGAAACGGCACGATTTTGTCCTCGTCGTGCTTGAAAAGCAAGTCGGCAAGACTTGCTTCGTCGTGTTTTTTAACGTCGGAAGCGCAAAATCCTTTGCGCAATCCTGCAAAAATACTCTTCTTTTTGTCTTTCATAATTCGATTATATCATTATATATTCAAAAATGCTATGGAAAATCTTTTCAACCTATGATATAATACATTCACTCGGAAATTTTTTGAAAAAATCTTCGGGAAAACCGCAAAAAAATCGTCAAAGAACGAGTTTTCAAACGATTCTATGACGGCATGAGGTGCGTATGAAAGGCAAAATTAGTATAGCGATTGCTCTCGTTTTGTTGATAACGACGGCGTTTTGTCTTTTTGCGTGCGACAAGGACGAATCGGTAGCGATTGACTACTCTGCCGAAAATTCATTCTTCGTCAAAACGACGGATTCCGACTCCGCTCTCGTGTTCGAGCCCGTGCAAGACCCCGTTTACGGTGACAGCGGAATGACCTACACCAAGGTGAATTACCGCTACGGCATCATCTTTTACGTCGGCACGGCGATAGAGCCGAAATATTACGAGTATCTGGGCACTGCGCTTGCAAAGCAAGGCTATCTCGTGGTGATGCCAAAGTTCAAACTCAATATGGCGTACAACTATTACACCGAGCAAGAACAAGCGTTTTCAGACTATCCGAACGTCAAATTCTTCATTGCGGGACACTCGCAAGGAGGTGGCGCGGCGATTCGCAGAGCAAGCGAAAACGCCTCTTCCGTAGCGGGCGCAATACTCCTCTCTCCCCTTGCCTATCGTCACAAAAAACTTGACGAGAACGGCAAACCCGTCAAAGACGAAAACGGAGTTGAAATCTATATAGCGGACAATCTGAAAGACGTTGACGTGCCGACTCTCCTCATCGAAGCCGCCGAAGATCGCGTTCTCACAGACGAAATGAAAGCGGACGCAAGATCTAGGCTTAAAGAGGGTTACACGCAAAAAGTCATCTCGCCCGGCGCACATATGAGTTTTTGCACGGCGGACAGTGACGAAACACTCAAATTTTTCAACAACGACGGCGACGGCATTTCCGAATCCGACAAGCAAGCGCAACGCACCCAAACCGTCGCATACGTGCTTGAATTTATCAAGAACTTGTCCAAGTAAAAACTGTAAAATAAAAAATTATATTAATTTATTAATATAAAAAAGACGCCAAGGCGTCTTTTTTATATATGAGGATTAAAACCTACAAATACTTTCGGGCGTGGGTAGAGCCCACCCTCAATTATTAATTATTCATTATTAATTATTAATTTTTCTTATATTCTTCCACGCACTTTTTCTGCATACGCTTTTTGTCGATAAGATCAAACGTTATCGGACGAAGTTTGCTAGGGTCAACGCTCTTTTCGATTGCCAGAGTAAACATAAACAGATAAAGCAGCCCGTTCGGAGCGTAATAAAACACGTCAATCATCGTATACGCCCAGAAAATCGCAAATCCTACGAGGGCGAACCATTTTTCAACGCTCGGTTTGGTCAAAAACGCACGCACTCTCGATAGTTCGAGATAAATCCACGCCGCAAATCCCACGATGCCCGTCGAGGCGAGAGCCTGGAAGAAGGTCGAGTGATACCAGTACGGCGTATATCCGTCGCTCTTTGAAACGTGTCCGCCGAGATTGAAATCGAATCCCGTGCCGAAAATCGGGTTATCCTTGAAGTTTTTGATTGCGTCTTTCCACAGCGAAACACGCCCGTTTTCGTCGAGACCTTTGCTCATAATGCCGCCCATTATATCGTAGATTTCGTCCGCATATGCCATAAACACGACCACTGCAACGGCGCACAGCACCTCGATTGCGACGATCATACGTCCGCGGTATTCGCTCTTATACACCGAAATACCTGCCGACACGAAAAGGCCGAGTGCGCCGAAGAGGATTGCTCCGCGGCTTGCAGACATAAACACGAAAAAGTATTCGACGATTCCGTACACAAAATAAAGCGGCGAAAACTTGCCTTGCTTGATTGCAAAGTAGAACGTCGCGGGCATGCACATTGCAAGCACGATACTATAGTTGTTAGGACCGCCCCAACCTATTTCGACACTCTTTTTGACGAATCCGTCAACGATGGCGTCCATACCGCCGAGTTTTGCGTAATAAACGAGAAGTTGCAACACGATGACTGCGCTCGAGGCAAACATAAGGTACAAAACGTGGTTCAGCACCCTTTTGCCGTCCTCACCGCCCGAAACGGTGGCGGAAAAGAAAATATATCCTAGCGCAAGCACCACGCAGAGCAAACCCACGAGGGTTGCGTAAAGACCGTGACTTGCAAAGTTTTCGTATCTTTCGACGCGAGCGATGCCCGAAAGCATAGTAGCCGCGCAAAACACGATTATAGCAAGCGTGGTGACGGTGATTTTTTTATAATTCAAAAACTTGAAAGACGGGCGAAATCTGACGATATTCACGATTGCGCCTATGGGAATAAGCGCAACGAATGAAATGAGCCAAGCCATACCCTGAAGGCTGTGGCGATTCTGTCCGAGCATAAACAAAAAAGTCCAAAGGATGGTCAAAACGGGCAACGTATCCTTGCAAAGGCAGAGCATCGCGCATGCCGCAACCGCCGCAATGATAAAACCTGCGACCCAACCGCCGCTCGCCCAGCATATAAAAACGATAGCGAGCCAGCACCATACGAAGATTTTTGACTCGAACGCTTTTGAAACGTTTTCTTCTTTGAAGAAATTTTTGATTTTTTCCATACGCTCCCTCGCGCCGCATCTTTATCTCTATGCCGCATTTTCGGCACTCTCCCCGTGAGCGACGAAATTTTGTATCGTTCGTTTGACGTGGCGTTTCGTTTTTTGTAAGCGCGCGTATACCTGCACCGACGCTTTTCGACGCACGCGAATATGCGCCGTTTTTTGTCGTGCGCACACGCGTACAATTTTATATCTGAGAGAATTTCGCTTTTAGTTTTGGCAATCTTCTCTCTTATATTCCTCAAAGAGAAGCGCCTCGCTCATTCCGTCGATATCGGTCTCGAACTTATTGCCCGACGAGGTCAATTCGAGGATATACGTCATAACGGCTACGAGCATCATATTCGGGAAAGGAATCATCGTGCCGGTGTCGATCATGGAGTATCCTTCAAATCCGAGCCATGCGACGAACACGAAAAATGCAAATTTGTGCTGTTTTATCATGCCTTTGATGACGATGCCGAAGCGCACGATATAGTAGTACAGATAAGCGGCGATACCGACGATACCCATACACCCGATGATTTGGAAAAGCGTGGAGTGGAACCAATACTGATTGATATTGTCGGGATTGCGCATACCCGAGCAATGTCCGTCGTAGCCCATACCTCCGCCGAGGAAGGGATTTTCTTTGAACACCTGCCACGCCTCTTTGTAGAGGTCGAATCTGCCCGAGGTGATATCCACGTCATCTCCGACGTTTACTCTGTTGACGATGCTCTCGATCAAGCCTTTTACGACGTCGTGACCGATTGCGCAAAGTATCCCGACGATGGCAATACACACGGCAAAATAGACGGCTTGCGTCTTTCTGTCGGGTGCTTTATAGATTGAAAACGCGATGCCGAACACAAGTGCGATCATTCCGAACAAAATACCGCCTCTTGACAGCGTCATGCACAGGCAGAAGTATTGGAAAAACGCCATACAGAAGAATGGAAGCGGTTTTCTCGTTCTCGTGGTGAGATAAAGAGCCATAGGCGCGGAAAACAGCAGGAACGTCGCGATATTGTTGCGGTTGCCCCAGCCGACGTTCCAGTATGCGTGCGACCATTCGCTCGGCTCGAGATCGGATTTTGCGATGATGACGCACATTTCCACGCACACGGCAAATCCTATCCACATAACGACCTTCGCAAAATATTTTGCATAGTCGCGATTTTCGTCTTTTTTGATGAAATTTGCAAAGAGCAGATACACTACGAGCACGCCTACGCCGAGGGCAATGGCATTGGGAAAAGCGGCAAGATAATTCTCTTTTGCGACGACGCCTACGCCGCCGAGCAAGAGCGCCGCGCTGACTGCGATTTGCGGGAAAAACATTTTTCCGAGCACGAAACGCTGTCTTTCTTTGACTTTGGTTATCGTATTTCTGACGACAAAGACAACGATTGCGATGCCGAGAGGAATGAAAGTCGGCCACAGATACACGAAATTTGCGACCTTCACGACCGTTTCGCCGTCGGCAAGGAAAATCATCAACATTGCGCCGAAAGCGTTGACGGAAAGAGGCAAAACGTCGTCGGAAAACACCAAAACGACGCACGACACGCTTATGAGCGTGACGAAGCCGAACGTAGCGTTTTGCGCCGTCCAGCCGATAACGACAATTGCGAGCACTAGCAGAATATACCAATCGGTATACGAAAATTTTCTGATTGCCTCTTGAACGAACGAAAGTCCGTTTTCAATTTTTTTGAATTTTTCTCTCACCAAAAGTATTTCTTCGCGCAAAAAAGCGGTTCAACCCTCTTTTGCACGGTTTGCCGACAAAATCGACAATCTTTCCTCTCTTTTATTTTGCGCCGCACGGCGCAATAAATATGCGGCGCTGCCGCAAAACAAAATCGTCGCGCAAAGCATGCGTTTCAGTCCATATTGACGACGATTTTGCTGTATTGATAGGGATATTTCACGCAATTTTCCACGACGCTGGGAACTTCCTCGAAATTCGCCGCCGCGCCGATGATGCCGTCAGTTTTGACGACTTTGTTGGCAAGCAGATTGATTGCCGAAGACATACAGCCCTCGCCGCTTGACACGCCCTTGATTTTGAGTTGTTTTTTGAGAATGGGATACGCGTCGATTGCGTGTTTTGCACGTGTTGCGTAGCCTGCGATTATGACGTCACCCTCGTTTTTGACGAGTCTGATTGCGGAATTGATATCCACGCTTTCGCCTGCGAAAACCGCCGCTTCGCTCATACGACCGCCCGTGATCTCCTCCACTCTGCGTTCGAGATTGTCATAAGTCGGATTGAGCGTGTAGGCAACGCCCCACTTTTGGGCAAGAGCGAGTTTGTCGGAATCGAGGTCGATGAGAATGGGCACGTATTGATAGTAGTTTGCCATCTGCGCGATAATCAATCCGAGCGTACTTGCGCCGAGCACCACGATATAGTCGCCTTTTTCGAGGTCGAGCGCCTCAAAAACGTTGTCGCCCATTGCGATATACTCGGCAAAAAGCGCCTCTTCGTCGCTCACGCCGTCGGGCAAAGCAAACACGTTTTCAAAAGGAACACACACGAAATCGCAGAGCAATCCGTCTATATCGACGCCCATCGTCTTGACCACTTCCTCGCCGTGCTCCTGAACTTTGACGTAAGGGCTGATCACAACGCGCGCGCCGAGTTTAAGCCCGCTGTCCTCGTCCGCTTCGGACACAAAGGCAACCGCGGAATGGCCGGGAGTCACCGCGTTTGCTTTTGGAAGGGTTGCGAAATTTGACATATCATGCGAAGATACGGCAACCTTGGACAATTTGAGTTTGACTTGTCCCTCTTTTCTGACGCTAACGTTCTCAACGAGAATCGCTCCGTCGTCCTTGTTAATACGCCATTGTTTCATAATTATAACGATTATACCACATTGATATGATTAAATCAAGAACAATTGCTCAAACGGGGTGTGGGGTGGCAGAGCCTGCCTTGTCGGTTTGAGTTGTATTGCACTTCGTGCAGTTATATTGTGCCTGCGGCACAGTGATATTTTTGGCTTATGCCAAAAGTGATATTGCGACTGCGTCGCGGTCAAGGAATATTCGGGTGCGGGCAGAGCCCGCCCTCAATTATTAATTATTAGTTATTCATTATTAATTATTAATTAACTTCAGCACTCTCACATACCCCTTAAACCCTTCGGGTTTGCTTTGGGAGATGTGCCACTTTTCACGAGCAATATCGTTGTCAACGTAGAAATATATCTGCTTATCCTTCCAGTCGTTTTCGAGTTTTCTGTTCATAAGTCCGCTTTCAAACACCATATTGAACACGTCCTCGTGCGCGCCGACGTACACCGTTTCGCACTTATTTTCGATGATGAAGTTCACAAGGTCGTCACGGAGCATAAATGCAAGTTGCGAGTCGCTTATCACAAATCCGCCGGGGCAATCCTTGCAAGGTTGGAGCATAAACTCGTCAAGCGGCGCTCTCGTTTTCTTTCTCGTGAGTTCCACAAGTCCGAGCGAGGTGAATCCAACCGTCGAAGTTTTCATTCTATCGGGTTTTAGTGCCTCTTTGAGAGTTTCGAGCACGTTTTGGCGATGCTCTTCCATCGTCATATCGATGAAGTCGATGATCACGATTCCGCTGATATTGCGCAATCTCAACTGCGATGCGATACACTCCGCCGCCGCA